>SZPB01000133.1 GCA_030263535.1 Cytophagia bacterium CHB2 | reverse complement strand
GTAGTGATCGCGCTGGAATTGTGCAGCTTGACATTTATCCGCAATGATTTTTCCAAAAGCAATTTTGTTGCAACCTCGCTGTTTGGCGATGGCGCTGCCGCGGCGCTGCTGGCCGGCGATGATTGCAAACCCGCCGGCAATCGTGCGCTCCGCCTCGACGCCTCACATGCCATAACCTGGCGCGATACTCTGGAGGTGATGGGCTGGGAAGTGAACGATGAAGGCTTGAAAGTTTTGTTTTCGAAAGATATTCCAACGATCGTGCGTGACTGCGCCAAGCCTTCGATACTGCAATTTCTTGCAACCTGTGAGTTGACGCTGGCCGACATTGCGGAATTTCTCTCGCATCCGGGCGGCGCGAAAGTGATCGCGGCGTATGCACAGGCATTGAACCTGCCGCCGCAGAAAACCTCATACATGTGGAAAATTTTACGCGAATACGGCAACATGTCTAGCGCAAGCGTGCTGTTTGTGCTGCGCGAGTATCTTACATCTTCTGATTACAAATCCGAAAGTCGAGTGCTTTCCACCACGCTTGGGCCCGGGTTTTCAACCGAGATGATCTTGGGACAATGCCAATGACTTTGCCGCAGCAGATGTTGCTCCTCACACTGCTCTTGCTCGCACTGCAGCGTCTGGCAGAATTGTGGTGGGCGCGGCGCAACGAACGCTGGTTGCGCGCGCACGGCGCATTGGAGTTCGGGGCTTCGCATTATCGTTTCATCGTCGCGCTACACACTGGATTTTTCATAAGTTTGGCGATAGAAGGACTTGCGCGCGGCCCGCAGTTGCATCCGCAATGGCCGGTGATTTTAGTCTTGCTAGTAACAACGCAAATGGCGCGATATTGGTGCCTGCTCGCGCTCGGCAAATTTTGGAATACAAAAATTTTGGTGATTCCGGGCGCCGGCCTGAGTCGCCGCGGACCGTATCGTTGGTTCAAACATCCGAATTATGGTGTAGTAATTGCAGAAATCTTCTTGCTGCCATTTTTGTTTCAAGCATGGTGGACGCTGCTGGCGGCCTCGCTCTTGAATCTGCTGCTGTTGCGCGTGCGCATTGCCGCAGAGGAAAAGGCGCTGGCGTTTGCAGTGACGAAATCTGAACACCAAACCTCAGACATGCAATTGCAAACGATGCAAGCCGGTTCCTGAGTTTGTCAGTCCACTTGTGTGGAGATGTATTTCATCGCGACCAAAAAACGAGATCACCTTGCGCATAGGAATTGACGCCACTTGTTTGCCGCCGTCGTTAGCGGGGGCCGGACGTTACGTTCACGGCATGATTCGCGGCCTGGCCGGCCTCGACCGGAACAACGAGTATTTTATTTTTTTGAAGGCGCAGGATTCCCGCCATTTCGAGAATTTGCCGCCGAACATGCGACGGGTGGAACTTCCTGACTATTCTCGCCCCATGCGTTTGGCATGGCAACATTTGCGCGCCGGAGAGCAAGCGCAACGGCTCCGCCTCGATATTTGGCACGGCACGCATTACACGCTGCCACACCGCGTCTCTGGCGTGCGCTTCGTCGCAACGTTTCATGATCTCGGCGTCTTTTTGCATCCGCAATTTTACCCGGCCGGCAAGCGATACTATTTTCAACAAACATTCTTTCACGCCGCGCGGATTGCGCACGGCATTTTGGCGGTCTCCGAAGTGACGGCCAGGGATTTTCACCGTCTTGTCAGCTTCGGCAAGCTGCCGCAGCAGCAGGGCGAAGTGCAGGCCATTGCTTCGGGCGTGAACGAAGAATTTTTTGCCACGGTATCGCTTGCAGAAAAAAAAGATGTGCGCCGCAAATACGCGAAAGATTCCCGTTATATCCTCTTCGTGGGCACCGCAGAAAAACGCAAGAATCTCGGCATGTTGATTCATGCCTTTCACCGGCTTTGCCAGCGCAGCCAGAACGATTATGTGTTATTGCTGGCCGGCCAATCCGGCAACGGCAGCGCGGAAGTCGCGCACGCGATCACGGCCTGTTCTTTGCAGAACCGCGTCAAATGTTTGGGCTATGTTGCCGAAGCGGATTTGCCCGCTTTGTATCAGGCCGCGGATTTGGTGGTGTTGCCCTCGTTATATGAAGGCTTTGGCTTTCCGGCGTTGGAGGCTATGGCCGGCGGTGCCGTGACGTTGGCGGCGAACAATTCCGCCATGCGTGAGATGGTCGGGCATGCCGCCATGCTCTGTGAAAATGAACCCGAGGCCTGGGCCGGCAAGATGGAAGAATTGCTGGGCAATCAACCATTGCGCAGCGAATTGATTTCCTATGGCCGCCGCCGCGCGCAGCAGTTTTCATGGCGTAGCACCGCACAAAAGCTGCTGGCGTTGTACGAACGTTTGCACGCAGCAAAAACGATTTCCGTCTTTGATCTTTCGGCCAACGGCGCAGCAAAGAGTTCGCGCGACGGCGCGACTTCGAGCAAAGCCATTCCATCTTCTCCAACGGACGTTGCCGAAGCTGTGCTGCGCACGATTGCGTATGCGGACTTGTTTGATTATCCTCTGCGGTTTACCGAGATACACGACGGCTTGCTGGAAGCCCGTGTTTCCGGCGTGGCGGTCAGCGCTGCGTTGCAACGGCTGCAGCAGCGGGGAATCGTCGCAGAGTCGGAGGGCTATTTCTTTTTGAGTGATCGCCGCCGCTTGCCGGAGATTCGCCGCCAGCGCAGCAGCATCAGCCGACGGATTATCGAACAAAATCGCCGTATAATTGCGGCAATAAAAAATTTTCCCTTTGTGCGGGGGCTGGCGTTGTCCGGCGCACTGGCGTTCGAAAACGGCAAAGAAGGCGACGATCTCGATTTTTGCCTGATCGTTGATAACCGGCGCCTGTGGACGACGTACCTGGGACTTGTGCTGCTGACGAAGTTGCTGGGCATGCGCCGCTTGGTTTGCTTGAATTGTTTGATCGGCACGGAAGAATTGGTGTGGAGTGAGCGCGATTTCTTCGTAGCGCATCAAATCGCTTTTCTGCTGCCGTTGAGCGGCGCAGATTATTTTCGCCAATTCTGGGCGGAAAATTCGTGGACCCGCGATCATGTGCCGCAAATCAGCGTGGAACGGCGCCTCGCACAAGGCCGGCTGTTCGCTGGTGACGAGTGCGACAACCAGAGCCGGCGAAAAATTGTCGAAACTGTGCTGGCGCTCAAACCGTTTAACCTGCTTGAAAAAGTGATTTTTTATTTTTATCGTCGTCGCATTCAACGCTTGACGCAGCACTTGCAAACCGACAGTGTGACCGCGAATGCCGGCCAAATCAAGCTGTTCACCAACAATCATCGCGGCCGTCTCAAAGCGAAATTGGAAGCGCGCATGCGCCCCTGGCTGGCAAAATTAACGGAGGTTACCGTAGAAGTCGAGGAAAACTATGCGGCATCATAAAATCGGCGCCACGCTTATTCTCGCCGCCGGCGCGCTTGTTTTGTTTCTCAATTGTGGTGTGGAAAATCCCCTGCAACCCGCGCGCGGCAATAATGAAGTTTGGATTCAAGCGAGCGGATTTGATCCCGCCACGCTTACCGTTCCGGCCGGCGCCACCGTGGTTTGGACGAATAAAGACAACACCATTCACGATGTCACCAGCGGCACCCCCATGAATCCCGGCACGGATTTTACGCCGTCGCCGCCGCTCAAGGCGAACGAGACATATTCGGTGCGCTTCACGCAAGCGAAGCAATATCCTTATTATTGCACCGTGCATCAAAACTCCGGAACGATTGTCGTGCAATAAGCGGCCTCGCAAAAGCAGCAAACCCGATGAATTTTGACAATCAAAATCGGTAACCCCAATCTGTTCGGCTGCGGCCCCGCCGTGGCTGAACAGATCGAGCTTGATTGGCAAAACTCATGGGGGAGCTTTGTACCGGTTTACGCCTCAGCATCAACTATTTGTCGCGCCTCGGTTCAATTCTGCTTTGGCCGATGAACTTGTTTAACCCGCTGAACACACGAAACACAGCAAAAGATTTCGCGCTTTTTCGCGGGACAAGTTTGATGTGCCCAAGCCGAGTGAATCATTTTAAAAAAAGACGAACGCACAGCTTTTGATATTGGAAGTTGTTTGAAATGGAATTCAACCTCACATGGAAGGAGGCAGAACATGCCATCTCACCAACGCGGTTTTAAAATTGTCTGGAGTCTCATCATCCTCGTGTTCAGCGCGCAATTTGCCTTTGCCGGCGAAACGAAAACCGCTGATAACGCCGATAAAAAGAAAACCAAAAAAATAAAATTCGCCTACCCCAACCGGCCGGACGAGTTGGAAGATCAAGTCTTGGATCTGTTCGACGCCAAGTGCGCGTTTGCCGGCTGCCACGCCGGCACCACGGCGCCGCAAGGCTTGGATTTGACCGAAGAATTTTTCAAGGCCAACCTCATCAACGTGAAAAGCGAGGATTGGCCCCGCTACATGCGCGTGAAACCGGGCGACGCCAACAACAGTTACTTGATGGGCAAGATTCGCGGGTCCGCCAGCATCAAGGGCGAACGCATGCCCAAAGGCAGCCAGCCGCTGAGCGCGCAGGAAATCGGGCTGGTCGAGCGCTGGATCAATTCGCTGGCGCAGGATGTGAAAGTCGATATGCCCGTGCGCGAATATGTGCAGGCGTTTCCGGGCTTGACGCTCGCCAATCTGCAAACCGCGGAAACCTTCGAAAAGGGCGCGTTCATGTATCGTATCGCGCATCGCTTCAATTCGCCGACCAATGTCGGTTTCGATCAGCTTTTCGGCCTTGATGGCGGCGCTTCGATGATGACGCAGCTTGCCTTTCCCTTCTCAGACAGATTTTTGATTTCCGGTGCGCGTTCCAAAATCAACGCGACCTTTGAAGTTGGCGCCAAGTGGCGATTGTTCCGCCAGAAATCCGACGGCAGCGTTCCGCTTTCTGCTGCTCTTTATGCGGGCGTTGATTGGGCCACCTTGAAGGGAATTGCCGATCCCGATAATCCCGCACAAAATCTCAAACGCACGGCGGGCGACCGTTTTGCTCTTTTTGCGCAGCTTCCGGTGACGCGGCAATTTGGCCGCAAGCTCTCGGCCGCTTTTGTGCCCGGCGTTCTGCTCAACGGCAATGTCAATGTTTCCGGCGAAGATCCGCTGGTGACGATGGGCGTGGGCGCAAAATATTCCTTCAATGAAAAATACGGCCTGTTCGCCGAAATCGTGCCCATCGTCTCCGGAGATGCCACCGCACTGACTGTCGGCGGTACTTATCTCAAAGACGGCAAACAGACGTTTAGCGACACCTTTGCTGCCGGCGTGGAAATTAAATCCGGCGGCCACGTGTTTCACATTCTGGTGTCGAATTCCGGCGGCAACACCACGAATCAATACATGAGCGGCGGCAATTTCGATATTCTCGACGGCGATTTCCGTCTCGGATTCAGCATTTATCGTATTCTGAATTACCCATTTGGATTTTGATGCGCCCAACGGCGGAGGGGTGATAACTCATCAACTCAATTCATACGTTCTTGCTCAAGGAGATTGACTATGAGATCAAGGGGTTTGCGCAGAACCTTGATAGAAAGTTTTTTGCTGTTGAGTACAGCGGGTTTGTTTGTGGCTTGTGAACATGATACCGCAACAGCCCCGCTGCCGCCCGCTGGGCTGCAAGCCACATTGTCCAGCATTCAAGCGAATATTTTCACGCCGAAGTGCGCTCTTGCCGGCTGTCATGTTGCCGGCGGTGGCGCGCCCATGTCGCTGGCAAGTGGAGATTCTTATTTAAGCTTGATTGGTGCAGCCGGAACCGGCGTACCTTCAGCAAATCCTAATTATTCTGGAAAACTTCGTGCGGCTCCGGGTAATGCCAATGTCAGCGTGTTGTATTTAAAAGTCATCGGTGACAACAGCGTCGGCGGCGTCGGCGGGCGCATGCCTCCCAGTGGCGCTTTGAGTCAGGCGGAAACGGATTCAATTGCCGCCTGGATCAATGCCGGCGCACAAAACAATTGAGGCGTAGGCCGCCACGCTGTTCCTGGTTTTGAGTTAACGTTCCTGCAACGGCTTGGCCGTTGCAGGAGTTTTCACGACCCGGGTCTCAACAAACCTCAGCCAAGCCGAGGTTGAAACAAACCAATCGCATTGAATTTGCAAATGGTGGAAGAATAACTTACCCAATTGTGGAGGAGCAACAATGATTCGGAGAAGTCTGGCAATTGCTTTTGCTGCTGCACTGCTAACCGGCGCAACGCTGTTCGCGCAGGATAAAGCGAAAGTCGTTTCATTTGAAGCCCTCGCTGGGCGCAGTATTTATAATTTGAAAAAGTGCGGCGACTGTCACAATCAAGGCGCCAAGGAGTTCACGGCCATCAAGAACAACTATGACGCTGCCGGTCACGCCAAACACGCCACGGATCTGAGCCTCGCCCTGGTTCTGGGCGAAGCCAAATCCCCGCGCGCGCAGAAAAAGCTTCTGGAAAAAGAAGCGGATGCGCTCACGGCTTATTTGGCCAGTCGTAAAGAAGCGGATGCGGCGCCCGAGAATTTTGTGACTGCCGGTCTTGTGATGGTCAAAGAATCGTGCCGCAATTGCCATCTGATTCAAGGCAAGGGCGACGAGAGCGGTGTGCCGCTCGCCGGCGTTGGCGCCAAGCGCGACTATAAATGGCTCTACGATCACTTTGTCGATCCGCAAAAGTTCGTAAAAGATTCCACCATGCCCAAGTTCGGCGAGAAGCTTTCGAAAGCGGAGTTGGAAGCGTTGACGGCGTATATGGCGTCGTGGAAGTAAGCCCGAAGGCGGGATTGATGATAGATTTGATCGAAGTTGTTGAAAATATCTATCAATCCCGTTTTTTTATTCTTCCAAAATTTTGCTTCTTCAGATTGACTTGTACTGATTTCTAAACGCAGAAATACGCTATTGAGCCGTGAACATTTTGAGTGTATAGTTGGTAAGATTCCAATCCTCTGAGCCGTAAAGAAGAAATCTTGTTGTCCGAATATGCATTCCGCTTTTGATGACATTGCGCTTTCCTACGATATTCTTGAAGCTGAAAATCCGATTCTGCAATGGATGCGGCGCCGGGTGCATCAGGCCGCGCTTGCTGCATTTGCCGGACGCCAGCGTCTGATTGAAATCGGCAGCGGCACCGGCACCGATGCTGTGTTTTTCGCGCAGCATGGTTTCGAAGTTCTTGGCCTTGAGCCTTCCACTGAAATGCTGCTCATCGCCCGGGAAAAAGCGGCGGCCGCCGATTGCGCCCACCGCGTCAGCTTCGTGCAGGCAGCCGCAGAAGAACTGCGCCACGTGGCTCCGGTCGGACTTTATGAGGGCTTGTTTTCCAATTTTGGCGCGCTTAACTGCGTCGCGCATCTTGACAAATTTGCGCAACACGCGGCGCGCGCTTTGAAATTCGGCGCGCGTGTCTTGTTTGTTTATATGCCGCCCATTTGTCCGTGGGAGATTGGGTATCATCTTTTGCACGGGCAAGTGCGCAAAGCCTTCCGGCGGAAAACAGATGACGCCGGCACGCTCGTCTCTCTGGCGCGGCATGCGATTCGAACATATTACTTTACTCCTGCGCAAATCATCTCTTGCTTTGAACCGCAGTTCATTCTAGAACGGCAATTTAGTCTCGGCTTGCTGGCACCGCCGCCTTATGTCAGCAAAAGGTCCGCGCGCTTGCTGCACAAGGTGATTGCGTCTGAGGAAAAAATTGCAGAGCAGTGGCCGTTCAGAAATTTCGGTGATCACCTTGTTTTTCAATTTCGCCGCCTATGAAAAAGCTGGAAAAACCCGGCGCACGGTATTCCACTTATAAACGCTATGGGCCCGGTGAATCCGCGCCTCCGGATTCTTTCAAGCCCGGCGACTTCATTTTATCGCATGAAAAAAGTTGGGTGCACGGCCTGATTCGCTGCGGCCAGTCTTTGCGCTATCGCGGCAAAAATCGCAAGCACAATCGCTGGTCGCACGCCGCATTGATTGTCACGACTAATGGCGGTTTGATTGAGGCCGTGGGCAAGGGGGTGCGCCGCAGCCACCTCGATAAGTACAGGGATATTGAATATCATTTGGTGAATATCGACGCCTATGCCGACGAGCGCGACCGTGAGCAGATTGTGAAATTCGCAGAATCCTGCTTGCGGCACAGCTACGGTTATTTGACGCTTGCCAGCATTTCAATCAATCTTCTGCTGGGCAGCAGAATTAATTTTATCTTCGAGCGTCAAATCATTTGCTCGGCACTCGTCGCGCGCGCGTTGGAACGATCGGACATCATTTTCGAAAAATCGCCGCATCACCTTTTGCCCGCGGATTTGGCGCATTTCTTTCGTGTGACGCCGCCGGATAAATCCGTGCCCAAGCGGGAGCAGCAAAAGGCTAAATTTTAATGAAAAAGCAGAAACGCTGGAAAGTAGAATGGTGAGAAGGATATTTCAGCTAGCCTGAACGGGGTAATAAACTTGGGTAGAGTGGGCCTCGAAATCGAGGACGACCCGCGGGCGCAGCTCCAATAAGACACTGCGTCCGAGCAGAAAAGTGCGTGTGGGGTTGATCGCAGTGAATGGTCTGTTCTGCCAGTCTGAGACACAAATAATGGTCGTCCGCCATCGACGCGATCTTCCTGATTCGTCAGCCAACTCGAGCCAGGCACGTTTCGCCAAATAGATGAACGATTGACCCAAATGTTCTAAAGTATCTTCGAAGTCCTGCGCTCGAACAGTGATAATGCCGTTCGTAAGCAGCAACTCCAGGTCACTGTAACAATCAATTGCGCCAGTGTCCAAATCTGCTTCAGTTATAAATTGATTGCTTGTATTGGAGAGCACGATCGTTGCTGCCGGATAGTAATCATTATTATCGCGGGTTTTATGCCATGCTGTTGGGCTCTCTTCTATTGCAAAGACGCGTTTGTTGAAAAAGACGAAGGGATATTTGCCTGTTTTTTGGCAAAACTCCAAAAATTCTTCATCCTCGGGATAATTATCCAGGGTTGCTCCATGTTGCACAACGCGCCCATCGACAACCATGATCCATTTGGCTGCGAGCCGGTTGAATTGATTTTCGATCCAGAGCGCGTTGTGGTTGCGGGCTTCGTTTTGGTATCGACGGCGTTCGAGACGCGGCAGGCCAATATATTCCTCTAAGGTGATATTGCGGCTGACAAAAGTTTCTTTAGTTGATTCCAGAGTACCAGGCTCTGTCGGTTTTAAAACTTTCAAAACCGCGGCGACTGTTTGTTCTCCGTTTTTATCGAGCGTACCGAGTTCTTCGCGCACTTTTTGAATGATCGTTTCAGCAGTCATAAAACCCTCCAAGAGTTGAATTGGTCTTCTACGAAAATGTGCACCAAAATTAAACAATCCGCCGATTTGATGCAAATTATAAAATAAATGACCACCACAAAATCAAAAATTTTGCTTTACAATCCCAGATCCGTGTTTTTCACCATGCCGCTGGGCTTGCTGGCGATTGCTTCGAATCTCGATCCTGAGCGCTTCGAGGTGATCATCGTCGACGGCCGGCTCCAAGACGATCCGCTGCGCGTGTTGCAGCCACATCTGCAGGATGCCCTTTGCCTGGGCCTTTCCGTGCTCACTGGCGCGCCGATTCGTGATGCGCTGCATGTCTCGCGCGCCGTCAAAGCGCTGCGCCCGGATTTGCCCATTGTCTGGGGCGGCTGGCATCCCTCGCTTTTTCCAACGGAATGTTTGGCGGAACGAGCCATCGACATCACGGTGCAAGGCCAGGGCGAGGAAACGTTTCGCGAATTAGTTGAAAAATTTGCCGCAAACGAAAACTTGCGGTCAGTTGCCGGCATAGCTTTTCGTGAGGGCAAAACCATTTATCAAAATGCCGCTCGCCCATTGCGCGACATGAATGATTTTCCGCCGGCGCGTTACGAATTGATTCCAGTGGAAAAATATTACGCCCGCAAAAATCACCGCCAACTCGATTACATCTCATCGATTGGCTGCTATTTTCGCTGTGCCTTTTGCGCCGACCCCTACGTCTTCAAGCGCAAGTGGAACGCGATCGCGCCGGAACGCATGGGAGCAGAACTCGAACATCTTTGGCATCGTTTTCCTTTCGATGATCTCAACTTTCAAGACGAAACGTTCTTTACCTATGCCGATCGCGTCGCGGCCATTGCCGAAGAGCTTTTGCGGCGCAATCTGAAATTCAGTTGGGCGGGCACACTGCGCGCGGATCAGGGCGTGCGCATGTCCGATGATCTCTTTGCCCTGTGCAAGCGCTCCGGCTTGCGCCGCGTGATGATAGGGGTGGAATCCGGCGATCAACAAACATTGAATTGGTTGAAGAAAGACATTACGATCGAACAGGTTTTTGAGACCGCGGAACGCTGCAAGCGTTTCGACTTGGGCGCGATATTTCCGTTCATCGTGGGATTTCCGCAGGAATCTCCGGAGAGCGTCGAGGCGAGTTTGCAGGCCGTCAAGCGTTTGCGCGCGATGAGCCCAAAATTCGAAACCGTGATTTTTTTCTATCAACCTTATCCCGGCTCGCCGATTGCCGATCTCGTGCGCGACAGCGGCTATCCCATGCCACAATCGCTCGAAGAATGGGCGGCATTCGATTACGTCGAATCCTACGGTCCGTGGGTGCCGCAAGAAAAATGGGAGCGCGTGCAGCGCTTTAAATTTTATCAGCGCTTCGCCTGGTCGGAGAACGGCAGTTTGTTGAAATGGCCGATCAAACGGCTGGCACGCTTGCGTTGCGAAAAGGATTTTTATGAATTTCCAATTGAAAAACGTTTGGTGGAATGGCTCAAACCCGCGACCTCGTTGTCGTGAGCAACTGTGAAGGAGGTGAGTTTATGGGAACATTTTATGCAAAATGCAAGATTGAAAACTCCGTCGATCGCGCCAAATCTGCCGTTATTTCAAAGATTTTGGTGGATACCGGCAGTGAGTACACGTGGATTCCAGCAACAACGCTGGAGAGGCTTGGCATCCAGCGCGAGAAAAAAGATCTGGCGTTTGTGATGGCCAACGGGCAGCAGGTGACACGCAGTGTGGGCTTTGCCATCATCCGGTTGAACAAATATTTCACGATCGATGAAGTGGTTTTCGCCGAAAAAGGAGATCTCCTGCTTTTGGGCGCCAGAACTCTGGAAGGCCTCAACTTGACGGTCGATCCCAAACAGAAAAAGCTGGTTGCGTCCGGCCCGTTGCCCGCGGCAAAAACGTAGGCGGGACTCTACTGCGAGATGTAAGCAGGTTTCATTCTAAACGAAAAGGGACATGCGCATGCCAATTTCACTGCGAATTGCGACATTCAACCTTGAGAATTTTGACGACAAGCCCGGGCAGTCGCCCACTCTGGCGGATCGCATCGCGGTGATGCGTCCGCAATTGCTGCGCTTGCGCGCCGACGTTCTCTGCTTCCAAGAAGTCAACGGCCAGGAACAAACGGGCCAGCCGCGGCAAGTGCTGGCGTTGCAGCAATTGCTGCAAAACACGCCTTACGCGGGTTACTATCTCGCGTATACGCTCACGACCAACAATGAAGCCTATGATGAGCGCAACCTGGTCGTGGCCAGCCGCTTCCCGGTTCTTGCCAAACAGCAAATCCGGCATGAATATGCGCCCGAGCCGCGCTATCGCAAGATGACGGCGATTCCCGCGGAAGCGGAGGCGAAAGAGGTGACCTGGGAGCGGCCCATTCTGTACGTCACGCTCGATCTCGGCGGCAACCGCAAGCTGCACGTCATCAATCTGCATTTAAAATCAAAAGTGCCGAGCAGCATTCCCGGACAGCAAATCAATCAAAACAAGTGGCGTTCGGTGGCGGGATGGGCGGAAGGTTACTTCATTTCGTCGATGAAGCGTGTGGGCCAGGCGCTGGAAACGCGCATGCTGATTGATCAAATTTTTGACGCCGCATTGGCAGCAAACGAAGAGGCATTTATTGCTGTCGCCGGCGATTTCAATGCCGATCTCGACGATGTGCCGATTCATGCCATTCGCGGCCAGGTGGAAGACACCGGCAATCCGGCGCTACTGCAGCGCGTGCTTGCCCCATGCGAGCTTTCTGTGCCGGAGACTTCGCGCTATAGTTTTTTGCATCTGGGCAAGGGCATGATGTTGGATCATATTCTCGTGTCGCGGCCGTTGCTGGCGTTTTATCGCGGCGCGGAAATTCACAACGAGATTCTGCCCGACGAATCCGGCGCGTTTCGTACCGATGTGGATTTCCCCGAGTCCGATCACGCGCCGGTGGCGGCGGAGTTCGAGCTGCCGTAATTTGCAGGAGTACTCTCTCGAATTGTCATCCCGCCCGGCGGGATGACAGGAAAAGGACGGGTACATTTTTCAAGGAGTTGAAGATGATGCAAACGCAACATTCGCTCGATTGTTTTGTAATAGCGAGGCAGTAAAGATTGTTGTTGCCTTGTCCTAAATTTAGACTATATTTAGGTCAAATATATAAGGAAACCTTTATGAAATTGAGCAAATCAGTCAAACCCATCAGTTACTTGAAAGCGCACGCTTCAGAAGTGATACGAGATGTGACGGATAATCAGAGGACTCTCGTGATCACGCATAATGGCGAGGCCAAAGTGGTGGTCCAGGATGTACGCGTCTACGAACAGTTTCAAGAAAGCCTGGCCTTGCTGAAAATGCTGGCGCAAAGCCGCAAGAGCATGAAAGCCGGCAAAGTCAAGCCGATTGAAAAAGTCTTTGCCGATATGCGCGAGCGCATCAAGAATCGGCACGCATGAAAAAATATCGAGTTTTTTTCGTGGCCGAAGCGGAGCAGGATCTCCTCGACATTTACAACTATGTCGCAACCTACGACTCCGTTGGCCAAGCTGAAGCCTTGTTGCAAAGCCTCGAAATGGCATGTTATCGTCTCGCCACATTTCCTCGACGCGGCCGCATTCCGCCCGAACTTGAGCGCATCGGCGTTCTCGAGTATCGCGAGACTTTTTACAAACCTTATCGCATCATCTATGAAATCATGCGAGAGGAGGTTTATATTCACGGCATTTTTGACGGCAGGAGGGAGTTGCAGGAGCTTTTGCAGTTTCGTCTGTTGCGCTAATTTGTTTCATGAAATTTGAGTTTGTTGAACCATGATCATCCTCTACAACCCTCCCAGCACGCCCTCGAAAAAGCCGCATCTGCCCATGTCGCTGCTCGCGGTGGCTGCAATGCTGGAAGGCGAATTTGATTATGATATCGTCGACGGCAATCTGCTGGACGATCCCGTCAGCCGCATTATCCAAATCGCGAAAGAGAAAAATGCCACCGCCATCGGTTTTACGGTTATGCCCGGGCCGCAGTTGAATCACGCCGTGCCGCAGACGCAACAGATCAAACTCGCTCTGCCGCACCTGCCGATCATCTGGGGCGGCTATTTCCCTTCGCAGCACACCGACACCTGCCTGCGCGAAGATTATGTCGACTTTTGCATTCACAGTCAGGGCGAGCAAACGTTGCTGGAATTGTTGCGCGTGCTCAACAACGGCGGCGCGTTCGCCGCGATTTCCGGCTTGAGTTACAAAGAGAATGGCAGCATCAAACATAATCCGCATCGCCCGCTCATCCCGCTCGACAAGTTGCCGGACTGGCCGTATCACAAAGTTGAAATGGATCGCTATCTTTACGCCAGCTACATGGGCAAGCGTGTCGGCACGCACAACTCCTCGTTCGGCTGCCCGTTCGCCTGTAACTTTTGCGCGATCGTGGAGATGGTCAAGCAACGCTGGCTGTCGCAATCCGCGGCCAGGCTGGCGCACGTCGTGCAATATCAACACGAACATTTCGGCATCGATGCCATGCAGTTCCATGACATGGATTTTTTCATCTCTGAGCCGCGCGTGGCTGAATTCAGCGAGCGCATCGCGCCGTTAAACATAAACTGGTGGGCGCTGGGCCGCGTCGACGAGTTGATGCGTTACTCCGACGCCACCTGGCAAAAGATGAAAGCCAGCGGCTTGAAAATGGTGTTCAGCGGCGCGGAAACCGGCTCGGATGAATTGCTGCAGCGCATGAACAAAGGCGGCCAGTTCAAAGTCGAGCAAACCCTCGAGCTGGCCAAGCGCATGAAGTCGTATGGCATCGTGCCGGAGTTTTCGTTTGTCATGGGCAATCCACCCGAACCGCTGGCGGATATCGAGAACACGATTGCGTTCATTCGCCGGCTCAAACAAGTTAACTCGGCAACCGAGGTGATTCTTTACCTCTACACGCCGGTGCCGCTGGAAGGCACGCTTTACGAAGAAGCGCGGGCGTTGGGCTTTAAATTTCCCGACACGCTCGCCGAATGGGTGAGCGGCGATTGGCGGAGTTTTTCGATTCGTCGCGAGCCCAACATGCCGTGGCTCAATCCCCGCATTCGCCGCACCGTGCGCGAATTCGAAAGCGTGTTGAATGCGTATTATCCCACTGTCACAGACAGAAACATGAATCGCTTCAAACGCGGCGTGCTGCGCAGCCTCGGCGGCTGGCGCTATCACACCAAATTCTATTCGAATCCCGTTGAACTACGCGCATTTCACAAATTCTTCGGCTATCAGCGGCCGGAGACCACCGGGTTTTGAGTCATGTTCGCTAATTTGTATGAATACCTCCCCATGTCGTTCCGAAGGAATCTTGTGAAGTTTGGCATCGGAATCGCATTTTCACAAAATTCTTTCAGAATGACAAACAGGGTTGAGGAAGGCTTATTTCGAAGCAGCAATCTCCTCGAACCCGCCGAGGCCTATGCCCGCTGGGCGGCATCCTATCCGCCGGCGCCGCACAATCTGCTGATGGAAATGGAGCAGGCTGCGATGCTGGAACTGCTGCCCGAAGTTCGCAACAAAGTTGCACTCGATCTCGCCTGCGGCAGCGGCCGTTATGTGAGCATTCTGCACGAACGCGGCGCTGCGAATGTGATCGGCTTGGATTTGTCGCGGGAAATGCTGACGGCTGCGCCATCACCTCAAAAAAAACTCTTGCAGGGAGATTTGTGTGCGCTGCCGCTGGCCTCGGCTGCGTTTGATTTGGTTGTTTGCG
Organism: Cytophagia bacterium CHB2; assembly: GCA_030263535.1. Lineage (NCBI taxonomy): Bacteria > Pseudomonadati > Bacteroidota > Cytophagia > Cytophagia bacterium CHB2. The sequence goes on along the minus strand of SZPB01000133.1, from coordinate 268 downwards.
GCCTGGCGGTCGGGCATGTTGAGAATTTGCGCTGTGTCATAGCCGAGGCCGGCCGCGTGTTGAAGGCTGGTGGGGAGTTTCTCTATTCGGATTTTCATCCGTTCGGCGCGCTCGCCGGCTGGCAGCGAACGTTCCGTGACAAAAATGGCACGGAATACGCGGTGCGCCACTGCACGCATTGGTATGAAGATCATATCGCGGCTTGCCACGCCGCTGGTTTGGAGATTACGGCCGTGCGCGAGCCGAAAATTGAAGTCAAGCACAAGTG
>SZPB01000132.1 GCA_030263535.1 Cytophagia bacterium CHB2 | reverse complement strand
GTTCCGTCTGGCGCGATGGTGGAGATTCTTCGGAGCCGCGCAACCACGTTGGTAACATAAAGAACGTTGCCCGGTCCCACCTTCAATGCGTTCGCACGAATAAAACTGGCATTCGATTTTAGCACACTCAATCTTCCATCCGGAGCGACTTTCTTAATCGTATTCAATTCGGTTGACACGTAAATGTTGCCGTCTAGATCCACGTCCAAGCCAAAAGCCTTCACCACGTCCTGGCCCGGGCTTTTCAGGTCGCTTAAAATCACGGCGGCCGGCTTTAATTTATACCACGCGGTCGAACTAAACAGCGGCGCGCCCTGGACGGCAATTCTGATGGAAATAGAGTCCGCAACGATATTGGGGGTCTTGACTCTCAGCTCTGTAGCGGAGGCTGCCGCCACCACGGCCGGCTCTGCATTAAAATAGACCAGGTTCTCCTGCGGCACGGTTGAAAAATTTTGGCCCCTAATGGTCAATTCGCCGACCCCCGCCAGCGAGCTGTCCGCGGGTTCAATCGCGGTGATCACTGGGTTCAATTTTTCCGAAGCGTTGGGATCGAAGAGGCTCGGGGTTGGCTCATCTTCGCAACTGAGATGCAGAAGCGCAGCACACAGTACGAGAGCACAAGCCAGGCTGCGCGAGCTGTACATGTTATTTCTCATAATGATGTTCCAATCTTTTTCATGACTCAAGTCGTCTCACCCTTTCTTGATGCATGGTTCGAAAGAAGTCGCGCACACCGCCCGCCCGGCACAGCGAGCGCCGTTAGAGTCCGATGCGTATCGAGAAGCGATGCACCGGATCGAATAAACCGAAAGGGGTGTAGGCATAATCCAGCGCCAAATTCGAAGCCTTGCGGAAACCCGCGCCGGCGCTGAAATGCTGTTCGTCATTGGGAAACGCGTAACCGGCGCGCAAGGCAAACGAATTGACAAAAACATACTCCGCGCCAATGTTCATCTGCTCGGCATAGTCGCGCGGGTGTATCGCATCAACTGAGACGATGAAATCATGCTGGGTCTCCGCGGCTGCCAGCAGATCCATGGCGTTCATCGACAGGCCGATCTCAAAGGTCAGGGGCAATTCAAAGGACTCGTCTTGATATTTGATCTCTTTGGAGAAATTGCGCACGTTCATGCCGAAGTCCAGGCTTTTGAAACCGGTACGATAGATAATGCCAAAATCAAAGGCCATGACATTGACGCGGTTGTCCGTGAGCATTTGGGTGCCGTCGGTATTGAGGCCAATGATACTGCTCTGCAAATCCTGTTTCACATAGCGGAGATTTCCGCCCACGGAGAATTTGTCCGAGAGCGCCTTGGCATAGCCGAGGCCAACGGACAGGCCAGTGGGGCTGAAGGTGCCGGTGTCGAGAAAGCCGGCGTCATTGTCGGCGCGAATGGTGCCGAAAACCTCGCCATAATCAACCGACAAGAAGCTCAAGCCGAGCACGCCATATCGGCCCTCGGCCAAGTTGAGCGCCAGGCTGCCATAGGAGTATTTGATATCAGCAATCCATTGCACCTGGCCCAGTGCTGCTTCAATCCTGGTGTCCATACGTGCCATGCCCGCCGGGTTGAAAAACATCGCGGCGGAAGTGCCGCTCAGAGTGGCGGTGGCCTCGCCCATCGAGCTGGCGCGCGCGTCGGTCGTTACGCTCAAAAACTTCAGGCCGGTTTGCGCGAGTTTCTGCTGGCCCAGCAGGGGCGTGAGAGCCAGCGCCAGAATCAGGCAACTCCACTTCCAAATTTTATTCGTTTTCATCATTGAGACACCTATTGTGCTGGGGGTTCTTGGTATCCATCGCATGAAATCTCAATGCTGGCGGATCTGTTATCCCAATCTCACCGCTTCAGCGAATCACCACAAATTTCACAATGGCGCTTTCACCGGTATTCTTGTCCGTGACCACGGCGATATACAAACCGCTGACAATGACTTGATTGGATGAGGTGATGGAATTCCATTCCGCATCGCCGCTGCCGTCGGTATGCTCAATCGTTTGAACCAACTCGCCGCTTTCGGTGAAGATCTTGATGGTGCACTGGCCGGGAATATTGAAGAACTTGATTTGATTGGGCTGATCAAAACGCAAGGCCCCGCGCGGCGCGGAAATGTGAAAGGGATTAGGCACAACGCGAATCTGGCTCAATGAGGTGCCGGCTTCCCGCTTGAGATTGGCCTGGTTGTAGGCTTGGGCATAATAACGGCTGCTGCGCAAAGCGCCGCGGGGCGTCAAACCAGTGCCGTCATTGTTTTCCGGTTTGCCGACCGAGACGACATAATAATAATAGTCGCGACCACGAATCGGCGAAGTATCTGTGAAACTCCGCTCATCGGGTCCGGCGCTGTAAATCATGGTATGCGTGCTGTCTTTCGAGCCAACGGCGCGATAGATCTCGAAGCCCGCGAGATTCGGATCACTAGCTTCATAGGTATCCCAAGACACCGTAATACGGTCGCCGCCGCCTTCAACTGTGACCGCTCGCGGCGGTAACGGGGGGCGTGGAATAGCATAGCCGGAATTAAAGTTGGCGATCGCGCGCCGGAACGTTTGGAAAAGGGAATCCCGTCCCGACATGACCCAAGTGTTTTTCTCACGCGCGGTGATTTGACCGCGTTTGTATTGCCGGCCAATGGTTTCCTGCCGTTCGCGGCTGATGCCCGCGGCGCCTTCGGCCATGACGATGTGAATGCTTTCCCCGGGACCCAGGGTGTAGGGGCCATAACCATTGGCGAACGAAAAACCGCCGGGCGTGCCCAGTGCCGGATCACCGGTTGGCTCGATGAAGTTCCCGCTCGGCTCGACGCGGTCGGCATGTCGCGGCTGGTGGCCTTTCGACATCCAGCCATATTCCAGGGTCATCTTGGGAATGTTGAAGGCGTCATTGTTGGATTGCAGCGGCTCATCCGAACCTTCGGTGCTGGTGGTGGAAGGCTGGGCGGGGTCATCGGTTTTATCGGTGGCCGAGCGATCGGCGTGCAGCGTGACCACGCCGATGAACTGGGTGGCGCCCAGGCGGCCGGTGGTGTCGGCCTCTGTCGTGCCCACGCCACTGCCCGGGTTCCAGATTGGGCCGCCGATGTTGTCGTAGAGCGTGAAGGCCGGGTACTTGCCGTGCCAGGTGAATTGCGCGCGGAAATTTTCGCCCGGCGGATCGGGTTTGATGCCGTCGCCGCGCGCATCATTCATCGCATTGATCCCCCACCCTGTGGCATTGCCGATGACATAGCGGGTGGCGGCGCAAACCGAGTTGCGGTACTGAAAATAGAAATACACGCCCTCCAGCGTGGTGTTGGGCAATTCGATATCTGCATCGCCGTCGGTGTTGCCGGTGTTGGTGAAGGTATAATCATAGACGAAGTAATTGTCATGATAGTCCTGGCTGAATTGCATGATCTTGCGGGTCATGGTGATGCCAAGCTGCGTGTTGACCGTAACGACAAGCATGCGATCGGCCGCCATAGTTGGATCAACCTCGTCGTTGTCAATCGGTTTGTCGTAAGACGCCTCGCCATCAACCGAGACTTCCGGCGGCTCAAATCTGCTGATCATCTTGAATTCAAGCGGGAAGAATTCATTGGCGCCGCTGACGCGCGGGCCGGCGTGTACGACTTTGTAGGGATAGTTGGCGCCCGATTCATCGGTGAAGTTGACCGCGCCTATCCACAAAGCCCGGGCTGCCTGCATGTCCTGGTACGCATAGATGGCCGGCCATTGCATGCCGTCTTGTTGATTGCCGACCGGCCCGGCGACCTCGACCTCACATCCAATGGCTGAAAACCAACTGTGCAACGAGCCGGCAGACATGAATCTATTCTGGAATTGTGCCGAGCCCGGGTTGGGTGCAAGGAGAATTGCCAGCAAACCGATCAACACAACCGGGCGCGAGGCGTGCTTGAGATCAGACATCATTTTCATTGCTCCCTCGAGTGGAAATGAATTTCGTAATAGCCTCCTGTGCGCTCGATGTTATAGCAGATCTTTTGTGCCCGGCGAAAGTGCCATTCCGCCGCGGGGGTATGGCATCTTCACGCCAGGGCTTGACGCTATAATAGCCGGGAGCGCCTGAAGGCGCTACTACGAACAGGTATCATGTCAAAATAGGTTGAACGACAACTGCAATCCGAAAAAGACATCCCGCGGGTTGAGAAACGTGAGAAACTCCTGATTCGGCATATCGATATAGGCCTTGGTCTCGAGAATTCTTTGCTTGCGGGCTTCATCGGGATCATTCGGATCGTACGGCTCGTACGGCACGGTGCGATAGTCGCCCGGACGATCATCGCCGACAACGGGCGAGTAGCCGGCATCGAAATTACGCAGGGTATTTCCGACCGCTTCCGGGTAATGCAATGACTTCAAATAGCGTTCGTAATCCTCCGCGTCCACGAATCCGCCCTGGGACATGTACTTGATGTCGAAAACATTGTTCATATCCATGAACAATTGAATATCGGCATTGGCGAGGCGGAAGGTCTTGCTCAAACGCAGATTCACGCTATAGAAATTCTTCCAATGCAGGATGTTTTGAATTTCCGTGATGTTCGCGCCGCCGGGGGGCGTGTAATAAGCACCGGAAGACCAGCTCGCCAGGATATTGAGACGCCAGTTTTCCAGGGGATGCCAGCCTGCCACTTGCGGACCGAAAGCAGAGGGCGAAAAGAAATAAACATTCGCGCGCGCGAACGGCTGCGCCAGGGGCTTGGTTTGATAATGCGTGCGCGTGTCGTTCTCATAGATCTGCTGCTGGCTGCGAATATCAACATATTGCGCGAAGCCGAAGTTGCCAAAGGTGTTGACTTGATAGGTGTAATTCAGAAAGCCCTGAAACCAGTTGCCGCGATTTTTGGAAAGTGTGAATTCAAAGCCGCGAATGTCTTCATAGTTCGTCGGCTCGGTGATTTGATAGTTCACGGCGTTGCGCGTGCTGCGGTATCTCACCAAACGTGGTTGATCTGATACGTCCTTGTAGTAGCCGGCCAAGCGCAAAAGATATTGATCAAACAAATTGTGCTCATAGCCCAATTCATAGGCCACGGTTTTTTGCAGAGGATTGTTGGGGTTGCCGATCCGCACTACTTCCTTGGTTGAAGCAGAGCGCCGGAACAGGAAGAGATCATCCGGCGTGGGAAGCTGGCGGAAATGACCGTAGTTGAAGTAGAGTTTGCTGTTCACGGAGATGGGAAAGGCGACCCCCAGGCGCGGGCTGAGGGAGAATTTCCGCTCGGTTGCGGTCTTGCTCAGCAGGGTGTCGATGCCGTCGGCCTTAGCGCCGGAAAAGGCGGGGTCAAAGGGACTCTCAATCACATACCAGTCGCCGCCGGCATGGGAATAGTCCAGCCGCAGGCCGAGATTGGCGATCATGCCTTCGAATTCGAGTTTATCCTGCACGTACAAGGCGCCGCGTTGCGGGAAGGTGTGCCAGGTTGATAGCGAATTGTTGTCGGGGAGATAATAGTCCCACTGGGCATAGTTGACATTGTTGTCGGTATAGACATACTCGACGCCGGCTTTGACTTGGTTGAAACGACCCATCTGTTTGCTGATATCGAACTTGGCCGCAAGCACGCCCACTTTGCTGCTGTCGCGCGAATTGCTCATGCCGAAGCCCATGCGAAAATCCGGCGTGCCCAAGCCCGGCGCTGGAAAGGCGTAAAAGCCAAAGGGCCCTTCGTCCACTAGATAGCCGTCGCCAAATTCGTAACGGGGGGTGGTGTCGCGCGGCCGCCCGGGGTTGGTGTCATACTTGGAGCGGAAGTAATGCAAGGTCGCTTCATAGAATGTCGAAGGGTTGAGCACGTGGGTGAGCTTGGCGCCGATGCTGTTGCGGGTGATCGCGGAAGGCGCCCAGTAATCGGTATTAAACATGCGCGTTTCAATATAGCTCACGCGATTCAGCGCCGAAGCAATGCTGCCGGTGGAGCGGAACAGGCCGGGCAAGCCAGCATTGTTGTTGTTGGTTCCGCGCTCGCGACCGTTGATGCCTTCGATCATCAACTTCATCTTGGGTGTGATATCCGCGGTGAGCTTCAATTGCATGTTGTAGTCGCGATAGCCGTCACGCGAGAGCGGAATGACGTACATGTCCTGCGAGGTGCGGTAGGAGGCGAAGAAACGCAGGTCTTTAAGGGCTTTTCCGATCACCGGCACCGGGCCGCCCAAACTCACGTCAAAGTCATAATCCGGGTCAACGATGTCAAGTTGGCGGCGATGTTGCCACAAATAAAGTTGCTGCAAAGCTTGTGGCGTGAGATCGTTGGTGGGATCGTCATCTCTTAAACGAGCTTGCGCCACTGCGTTCCAGCCGCCTTCGAACGGGGCGTACTGCTTGCGGGTGAACTCATCCCACGCACCGTTGTCGGTTCCAGTCCAGCACACGGCATCGTCGACGAACGGCCGGACCCAGTAGGAATTGCGATCATGCGGGGAAGGGCCGAAGTGTTTTTGCGCGGCCGGGCTATAGCGTGAAATCATGCCGAAGCTATAGCGATCTTTGCTGCCTTCCTTGGTGGTGACATTGACGACACCCGAGCGGATATTGCCATATTCCGCATTAAATCCGCCAGTTTGAATTTGAATTTCTTCGATGGCTGTGTAGCTGATGGCGGTGTAGGGCTTGTTGTCGCGCTCATCGCGCAGCGTGATGCCGTCGACCACGAACGCGGTCTGGCTGGCAGTATTGTCCGTAACCCGGCCGCGAATGATGATGCCGTCATCGCCATAGCGCACGCCCGCCTGCAACGCCACGACATTTTCGAGGCGCACGATCGGCAAGGCCTCGACCTCTTTGATATTCAGATTTGCGGTGCTAGCCGAGACGTCTTTTTGCACGACCGGCCGCTGTGCCACGACGACCACCTCTTCGCCGGTCAACACCTCTGATTTCATCGAGATGTTGATGGTGGTGGTCAGATCGATATTCACACGCACCTGGGTGACTTCATAGGCGGTATAGCCGATAATGGTGGCGCGGAGGGTGTATGTGCCGGCGGGAACAAAAGGTATCACATAATAGCCATCCGCCGCCGTCGCCGCGCCGATGGTCGTGCCAGTGAGAATGACATTAACACCCGGCAACGGCAAGCCGGTCTCGGCATCCTTCACCGTGCCCACAATTTTGCCGGTTGTTCCGGCGATTGCGAGCGCTGAAAAAGAAACAAGAGCAGCGAGCGCGAGAAGTAACTTTTTGGGCATGCGAGACTCTCCTCTCCAAAAGACTATGACAATTTGAATCTCAACTGCGGAAGAAAAAATGCGCGCAAGATAGAAAAGAATAGTGCACTGTTACTTTAATTTATGTAACTGTTTTATGTGTCACTCAGAAGGAATCCTGTGAAGCATGCGGCCAAGAACGAATTTTCACAAGATTCTTTCAGAATGACATTCACGTTGGGATATATTTTTCAGAGTAACAATGTAATAGTCCCCGGAAATATCACCTTCAGACCGTGTGAAACCCCGAATACCAGAAAAACCTCGGGCAGCTCAGATGCTCTGCAATCAAATGTTTTCGTACAGCTTGGACGTTCAAGACCGAAACAACTTCAAGCACAAACAAAATCTGTAAATTTTAGAGCGGATGAAAGATGATGTGAACGCTTTCAATGGGTGATCGGATTAACCTGATCAACTTATTTCGGTTGATCCACTCTGCTGGAATTGCAGCCAGCCTATGATTCTGATTCCGAAATAAAGATGAAATTTTAATAGCAACAGAATGGCAAGTACTACAGTTTTGCAAGACTCAGGCCAACGGAATTCTCTCAATGAAATCTTTTGTTTTTTTGAATTTTATCTCGAATAAAACGCAGTTCCTTTTTCTTAGGCTTGAGAAAAAAAACGAAAGATTCCTGTAGTTGCGAAAGATGGTTGCCTGTAGTGGTCTGAATTTTTAGGGGAGTATGTTTTTAGATAAATCATGTTGTCGCGTACAACAAGATTTGCAGATACACTGCTGCTTCAGCCAAGTGCGTTGTGAAGACGCCAGAAAAGTAGCCAATCTTTTTTGCCATGTCAAGGGAAATATTGCCACGAAAGGGCGCGCCGCAGTGAGGGGCAAACAAGCGCGATACACCCTGAGTCTATGGACGTTTAATCAACGCGAATTTCAAAATTAATGAATGTTTGCGTTTGTTAACGGCTTCAAAAACGAGTACGCTATTTAGATGGCGTGACTAAATTTCCGGCGGTTATTTTGCATGTAGCCCGGTTCTATTTGGCTCGCGCCCGGAAAGCCGCACAAATGACCCGTCTCAAGAAAATCCTTGCTTTTCTGAAAAATGTGCTAATCTTTCTTGCTCATTGTAATTTTGCTCGAACAGTATTATTTTGCCGCCAGCGCATCGCGAAACGCGCCGTTGGTAAAATTCAGCAAAACTTTTTGTTGGGGAAGAAGTCATGTTATTGAATTACTGGGCTGTGCCTTTACAGATTTTTGATAGTGATGCAAATATCAATTTTATGGTTATAGGCTTGGAGTAATGTCATGTCACGAATGATGCGAGACGCCGGCTTTGTCATGCTGCTGCTGGCGCTGGCAGCCAGCTTGAGCTGGTTCTTTAGCAAAGTCCGCAAGCAAGGGGTGGAAAGTTATTTGGCGCTGTTGGGCAACCAGCTCTTTGCCACGGTGCCGGAGGGCGCGGATAAAGATGAGTTGAAGAAAAAGTATGATCAATTCCTGGTGGAAGTCGCCGACCGCAAGATTCCGCCGGAACAGGTGGAAAAAGTCGCGGCAAGCATTCTCAATGCCAGTAACGCCAGTGAAGCGCTGACCGCGCAGCAAGTGGAAGCCGTGCTGGCGCTGGCTGCTTTGCCGGAGGGCGAGCTGGAAAAAGAGTTAAGCATCGTGCGCGTCCTTCCGCCGGAAGCGCCTGAAGTTCCGGCACTAGCCGGCCAGGATTCATTGCCGCGCCCGCCGGAAACCAGGGTGGACGTTTTTGAGAACACGCCGGAAGCTTGGGCTGCGCTCAACGAACGCCTCAAAAATTTGTATGAATTCAATCACAAGCTGCATGGCGCTTTGGTCGCGCCCGAGATGCCGCGCATGCACATGGAATATCGCTTTGAGCCGGGTATGAAGATGCGATTGATTGTAGATGATTCCCTGAAGCATGAAATTATGCGGCGCAATGATGCAACCCTGACGCGGGAATGGCAACGGTTGGAACAGAAAAAGCTCGTCGTGGCGCAGCAAAATTTTGCCACGCATTTGCGCAGCGAGCAAGCGCGTTTGCAGCAGGAATTGCAGCGCTTGCGCGAGTTGCAACGTCAAACGCAGCCTGTGCCGGAAAAAAATTCGCAAGCCTGGCAGGCTTTGGAAGCCTTAAAAGATTTGCCGGCAATCGTCACCGTTGTGGCCGCCGATTCCGTCATCATCCGCAGGGAGATTGCGAAGGCGTTAAAGATGGCGGCGCTCGCCGACTCTCTGGCCGGACGCGAAGATATTAAAGATGTCCTGCGCGAAGCCAGCAAAGCGTTGCAAGAGATGGAGGCGCAGCAACCGGGCAAAAACAAATAAAGCGGCGGCCGTGCGCGGTTTGTGCTGTGAATTTTATAAGTCAGGCGTGGTTGCGGCGGCGCGGCTGAATATCTGCGGATTATCGGTTTTAATCATCAAGTTTTTCAGGCGGGAAATAATGAGCGCAAAAATCCTCGTGGTCGATGATGAGCAAGATGTTGCTCTGCTCTTTCAACAAAAGTTTCGCAAAGAGATAAAAGCGAATCAGGTGATGTTTCATTTTGCCCTGTCGGGCGAAGATGCGTTGGATTTTTTGCGCAATCATCTCACGGCTGATTTTGTGATGATTCTCTCCGACATCAACATGCCGGGCATGGGCGGTTATGAACTGTTGAAACGCATCAAGCTCGAATTCAGCCGCTTGAAAGTTTTTTTGATTACGGCTTACGGCGACCAGCGCAGCTATCAAACCGCCATGGCCGGCGGCGCTGACGGCTTTATCACCAAACCCATCAACTTCGACGACCTGAAACAAAAGATTTTCAATCTCTGAGGCCGCCTTTCATGCCAACCAAGATTCTTGTGGTAGATGACGAACCGGATTTGTCGCTCATGATCAGCCAGAAATTCCGCCGGCAAGTGCGCGAGAAGGAACTGGCCTTCGTTTTTGCGAGTAACGGCGTCGAAGCTCTGGCCAAACTTCAGGAAGACGGCGAAATCGACGTCGTCATGACCGATATCAACATGCCGGAAATGGACGGCCTGGCCTTGCTCGCCAAAATCACGGAGAATTATCCGCTGCTCAAAACCGTCATCGTGTCGGCGTATGGCGACATGAAAAACATCCGCACGGCATTGAACCACGGCGCATTCGATTTTGTGACCAAGCCGATTGATTTCGACGATCTTGACCTCACCATCAAAAAAACCATTTACGAAGCAAGTTTGCTGAAAAAAGCGGCGCAGGAGCGCGATCAACTCGTGGCGTTGCAGCGCGAGCTGGACGTCGCCAAGGCGATTCAAAAAAACATCGTGCCGAAAACGTTCCCGCCCTTTCCCGGCCGCGCCGAATTCGAACTGCACGCCGAGATGATTCCCGCGCGCGAAGTCGGCGGCGATTTTTATGATTTCTTTTTGATCGGCGATCAGCAGGTCGGTTTTGTGATCGGCGATGTGTCCGGCAAGGGCGTGCCGGCCGCGCTGTTCATGGCCGTCAGCAAAACTGTGCTCAAGGCCACCGCCCTCAAAGGTCTGCCCCCGCACGAGTGTTTGCAGCAAGTGAATCGCATTCTATTTATGGAAAGCGTTGACGAAATGTTCGTCACGGTTTTTTACGGCATTCTTAACACCGCCACCGGCGAAGTCTCTTTTTGCAACGGCGGCCATAATCGTCCGTATATCATACGCCCGCCGGGCCACACCGAAATGTTAACGGGCCAGGACGGTTTGATGTTGGGCTTGCTCGAACATTGGGATTATCAAGTCAACAAAATTTCTTTAGCCCCCGGCGAAGGGCTGATGCTCTACACTGATGGCGTCACCGAAGCAATGAATCGCGATCATGAACAATTCGGGGAAGAACGCGTGGCCGCCTCGTTGCAACAGTTGACCGGCGCCCCGCTGACGGAGATAATCGCGGGTATAGTGAAAGAGATCAATGCCTTCGTCGGCGGCGCACCGCAAGCGGACGATTTGACGATCTTAACGCTGCGCTATGCCGGTACTTCGGTTTGACCGTCATGAAAAGAATCATCACCTGTTTCATCTGCCTCGTGAGTTACTCTGCTGCTCTTCTCTCGTCCTCCCCCTCCGATGAGCCTGCGCTGAGGCACGTGAAAGAAATCGGAATCCCTTATTTTAAAAACTACAGCCCGAAAGAACACGGCGGCGATGTGCAAAATTGGGCGATCGCGCAAGACGAGCGCGGCGTCATGTATTTTGGCAATAATTCCGGCGTGCTTGAATACGACGGCGTTTCATGGCGTTTGATTCCCGTGAAAACCGGCAGCGTCGTGCGCGCGCTGGCGTTGGCGGCAGACGGCAGAATTTATGTCGGTGCGCAAAGCACGATTGGTTTTCTGGCGCCGGACGTGATCGGACAATTGCAGTATGTTTCGCTGCTGGACAGCATTCCGCCGGAGGCCCGCGATTTTGTCGAGATCGCCAAAGTTTATGCGACGAAATCCGGGGTGTACTTTCAAGCCTTTGATCGTTTGTTCCTGTGGTCGAACGGGCGCATGCGCCTGTGGCGACCGGATCATCCTTTTCATATTTCGTTTGTCGTCAACGACGTGCTGTATATTCGCCAGCCGGGCGTGGGGCTTTTGCAAATGGCCGGCGATTCGTTGCAACTCATCCGCGACGGCGAGAAATTTTCCGAACTGCGGATTTACATGATGCTGCCGTTCGGCGACAATAACATTTTGATCGGCACGCGCGAGCAGGGCTTGTTCGTGTATGACGGCCTCAAGGCGCTGCCGTTTCCCACCGAAATTGATGCTTTCCTATTAGAGAACCAATTATATCATGGCGTCACGCTGGCTAACGGCGAGGTGGCGCTGGCAACCTTGCGCGGCGGCGTCGCCATCATCGATCGCTCGGGCAGATTGCAACTTCTTCTCGATAAAGACGCGGGTTTGCAGGATAACAACGTTTGGTTGCTGGCCACGGATGCGCAACAAGGGTTGTGGCTGGCCTTGAACAACGGTATCGCGCGCGTCGAAACGCCTTCACCGTTGGCACTCTTTGATGAACGCTCCGGCTTGCGCGGCAGCGTCGAATCCACATTGCGGCATCGCGGCACATTGTATGTGGCAACGCATCAGGGCGTTTTTTATCTCAAACCTGCGGTGGTATCGCCGCGATCGCCTGCCATTTCCCGCGCTGCTTTTCAACCCATTCGCGGCATTGCAGAACAATGTTGGGCGTTGCTATCAGCCGGCGAAACCTTGCTGGCGGCAACGCATGCCGGGGTTTATCAAATCGAGGGCGCGCAAGCCCGTTTATTGCGTGAATCGGCGGGCCATTCCTATGCGCTCTATCGTTCAAAAAAAGACACGACGTTGATTTATGTTGGCCTGGAGAACGGACTGGCGTTGCTGCGTTTCAATCCCAAGACGCGGCAGTGGAGCGAGGCCGGCGAAGTCAACGGAGTGGAAGTCGAAGTGCGCGACATGGCCGAAACCGCGAACGGCATCTTGTGGCTGGGAACCCGTTCACAAGGTTATTTGCGCGTGGATTTGTCGGACGGCCTTGCTCATCCGCCGATCCAGATATTTGATCGGCGTCATGGCTTACCAGAAGATTACGGCTGGGCTTCGCTGATCGCGCTTACCGGCCGTGAAGTGTTTGCCACCAGCAAGGGGCTTTTTCGCTTTGATGAAAAGGCGCAGCGCTTCCTGCCGGATAGCACGTTCGGAGCGATCTACGCCGACAGCGCGCACAGCACTGGTGAAGCCGCGGTAGATCACAACGACAATTTGTGGTTGCAATCTGGCAGCGGGACGGCACAACAATTCGGCGTGGCGGTACGCCAACCTAACGGCAGCTATGTTTGGCAGTATTCGCCGTTCGCGCGGCTCTCTGATTTCACCATTTGGGATATTTATTGTGAACGTGAAGAAACGTTAATGGGCGTAGGAAACACCTGGATCGGCGGACCCGAGGGCTTGGTGCGCTATGACGCCGCCGCGCAAAAAGATTATGCCGTGAATTTTTCGGCGTTGCTGCGCCGCGTGATTACCGTGAACGGCGACTCGGTGCTGTTTGGCGGAGCGGGCCTAAACGAAGATGCGCTGACCATGGCTTCACCGCTGCCCTATCTCAACAACTCTCTACGCTTCGAGTTTTCCGCTTCCAGTTATGACAATGATTCCGGCAATCGTTTTCAATATTATTTAGAAAATTTCGACAAAGGCTGGTCCGCCTGGACAAAAGAGACGAAAAAGGATTATACCAATATTTCCGAAGGCCGGTATCGCTTTCACGTGCGCGCGAAGAATGCCTATGATCATGTCAGCGCGGAAGCAGTTTATTCGTTCAAGATTTTGCCGCCGTGGTACCGCAACTGGTGGGCGTATCTGATCTACCTGAGCCTGGCCGGATTCGGCGTTTACGGCCTGATCAAGTATCGCACCCAGCAACTCGTGCAGCGCAGCCGCGCCCTGGAAGAAATCGTGCAGCAGCGCACGGAAAAAGTCCGGCAGCAAACCGAAGAATTGGAAACCCTGGACGACATTGTGAAAAAAATCAACCGCGAGGTTGATTTGGAGAACGTCTTGCGCTCCCTGCTCGATCAGGGTTTGAAATTATTTCCACAGGCGGAAAAGGCCTCGGTGTTGCTTTACGATGCCAACAGCGGATTGTTCAAATTCGCGGCCGCAGCCGGTTATGATTTAGCGCGCATGAAAGACATTGCTTTTACTCCGGCGCAACTTGCCCAACGCTACACCACCGGCTCGGAACAGGTGGGCGAAGGCGTTTATATCGTGCGCAATTTGCAGACGCTTTATGAAGAAAATGCCGCTACGCCCGCCGGGCCGATTTCAGTGTTGGTGATGACGGCGGTGCGGCAGGGACAAACCGAGGCCTATTTGATTTTTGACAACCTGACCAACCCGGATGCGTTTAGCCAATCTGATGCCCACAAATTGAGCCGGTTCCGCAGCCATGCGGTGTCCGCCATCATCAAGGCGGAGATCCTGCAAGAGCTGCAAGAGAAAAATATTGAGATCATCAAAACGCAAGAGCAGCTCATCATGCAGGAGAAGCTGGCCTCACTGGGTTCTTTGACGGCGGGCATTGCGCATGAGATCAAGAATCCGCTGAATTTTGTCAATAATTTTGCGGTGTTGTCGGTGGAATTGGCGCAAGAGCTGAAAGAAGAAATCGAGCAACAGGAAAGCAAGATCGATTCCCGCGCCGTCACGGCGATCACGGAACTGTTGCAGACGCTGCAACAAAATGCGCAAAAAATCAATGAGCACGGCAAACGCGCCGACAGCATCGTGCGCGGCATGTTGCAGCATTCCCGCGCCGAAAGCGGCGATCGCGAAAACACGGACATCACCAATTTGCTGCGACAAGCCGTCAGTCTGGCCTATCACGGCATGCGCGCGCAAGAAAACGGCTTCAATGTTACACTCGAAGAAGATTACGACGCCTCGGCGGGAACCATCGAAGTCGTGCCCCAGGATGTGAGCCGGGTCTTTTTGAATCTCATCAATAATGCGAATTATGCCGTGTTGCAGAAAAAGAAAAAGTGGGATGAAATGGCAAAACAGCAGGGCGCAGGTGTGTACGTCCCGACCCTAACCGTGCGCACAAAAAATCTGGGCGACAAAGTGGAAATTCGCATTCGGGATAACGGCACCGGCATTCCCCAATCCGTGAAAGATAAGATTTTCAATCCTTTTTTCACGACAAAGCCCCCGGGACAGGGCACAGGGTTGGGCTTGTCGATTAGCTACGACATCATTCAAAAGCATCGCGGGGAGATGCGGGTGGAAACGGAAGAAGGAAATTTCACGGAGTTCATCATCACTCTACCGAAAACTGCAAGCAATAAATCATGATTTGCGCCGATGGGTAATGCTGTCGGGGGCCAATCGGTGAACGCAATCTGGGTATAAAGCAAAATCCCGCAGAAAAATCTCTGCGGGATTTTTGTTTTTGGCAGTGATCTACGGCCTTGCTTGCTGGCTTCGACAAGCTCAGCCAGCGAACAAGCTCAACTAGCAGTCAGCAGTCTGTTGGCGTAATTGTAATTCTATTTGACAAATGACATTTTACGCGTGTGCACAAAG
>SZPB01000131.1 GCA_030263535.1 Cytophagia bacterium CHB2 | reverse complement strand
GGCCGTGGCCGCGGTGATCAAAGACCGGGCGATCAACATCGATCGGTTCAATCGCAATATCGCGCAAGACGGCTACATCCAGCGCAAGATCGACAATTATCACATTCGTTTCCGTGTGTCGGTGCTGCCCATCGTGGTTTCGGAATCGCAACGGCGTTATGAGAGTATCGTCATTCGCGTGCTCGATGATCGCAAGGTGATCACGGATTTGAATCTCTTGGGCTTGCAGGAACAGGCGGCGCGGGATTTCGACGCCGCGATTCGCCGGCCGCAAGGCGTGATCATCATCACCGGCCCCACCGGCAGCGGCAAGAGCACAACGCTGGTGGCGGCGTTGCACCGCATCATGGATCCGACCAAAAACGTAGTGACGGTGGAAGAGCCGGTGGAATATTTGATTCGCGGCGCGCGCCAGGTCAAGCTTGGCCCCAAATTGAATTTCGATCAAGCATTGCGCTCGATTTTGCGCCACGATCCGGATATCGTGATGGTTGGTGAAATGCGCGACTTGAAATCCGCTGAAATCGCCGTGAGTTTGGCGAACACCGGCCATATCACGTTTTCGACGCTGCACACCAACGATGCGCCCAGCGCGGTTTCGCGCTTGTACATGTTGGGCGTTGAGCCGTTCCTCATTGCCAATGCCATCAACCTGATTATGGCACAGCGCTTGGTACGTAAATTGTGCGAGCATTGCAAGCAGGCGACCAAGAACATTGACATGAACATGGCGCGTTTTGTCGGCTTTACCGAACATGAAATCCGTAACACGGTTTTTTATCAGCCGGTGGGTTGTGACAAGTGTTACCAGGGATTTCGCGGGCGTCAATGTATCACCGAAGCGTTGTTATTCACGCCGGAAATCCGGCAAATCATTTTGAAGAATGCCGAGAATATCGACGAGGATTTGATTCGTCAAGAATCCATTCGCGGCGGTATGTTGACGTTGCGCGCTTCCGGGCGTGAACGCATCAAATCGGGAACCACAACCATTGAAGAAGTGGTGGCGGCGACGGTGGAATAGGATATACACGTTACACCTTACACTTTACACTGTATAAAGTATAACGTGTAAGGTGTAAAATTCAAAATGCAAGGTTGTCTTTTTGTAGAAACGTGAATATAGGCCATGGGATATCGTGAACTTCTGTTGGTGCTGGTGAGCACGGTGCTGCTAACGCTGCTGATTACGCAAATCAACAGCAACAATGTCGAGGGCCGGGAAGCGTTGCAAGACTTGAGCGTCTATCAAACCGCCGCCTCGGTGGCCCAGCAATTTATCGAGGAAGCCAAATCGAAAAAGTTCGACGCCAACGTGGGCGTGATCGATCCAGACGACATGCCGGACGGGTTTACCTATTGGAACGGGCTGGGTAAAAACCCTTCGGAGAGTTATCCCGCCCTTAATGACGTTGATGATTATCATAACATGACCCGGACGATTTATGTCAGCGGCAACAACACCAATCTCACCGGCACCAGCGGCATTCCGTTTAATGTCAACATTCAGGTGCACTACGTGAGCGAGGCCAACCCGGATTCGACCGTCAACACGGAAACCTATCTCAAACGCATGACGGTGACGGTGACGAGTACCTGGCTGCCGAGCGGCACCAACGTTACGATGAAACACGTCTTCAGTTATTTTGGCGTGAATATGTGATTTCGGGCTTTGCCCGTGACAAGGACTTTAACGCATGGGATCCTGGCTTTCATTGGTTGCAAGTATCGTGATTGGCGGCATGGTGCTGGTCTCGTTTCAGCAGTTCAGCAGCGACGTCAGCAACGATGCACTTTTAGACACGATTGATCATATCGCCTATGGCGACATGGATGCCGTCGTGCAATTGATCGATAGCGATTTTTCCCGCATCGGTCTGGGCCTCAACGATCCGTCGCAAGCCGCGATTACGCTCGCGAACGCTTCGGAGGTGCGCTACAATCTCGACAGCGACGGCAACGGTGTGATCGAAACGATGCGGTATTATTTGAGCACCACCTCGGATCAAATCGCGAAAAGCACGCCGAACCCCAACGACAAGGCGCTCTATCGCGTGGTCAACGGCGGCACGCCGGAATGTATTTCAACCGGCTTGACCGAGTTTCGCATTCTGTATTATGACTCCACCGGCAACACTGCCGGCAGTTTGGCGAACATTCGCACCCTGGTGGTGAGTCTGACGGTCGAGGGCAATTACGGCGCTGACGATCAATATCCGAAATTCGTTTGGCTGGGCCGCTTTACGCCCCCGAGCTTGATCGCACAATAGTGCAGCGTTGAGGTGCAAAGGCAGAAGGAAAGTCAAGCTGAAACTCTTCATATGATCGTTTCAATTTTCGAGTTATAGGTAGAGGCAAACATGGGAAGAACTTTATTGATACTGCTTTCGGGCTTTGCCATGTCATTTGGCGTGCTCTCGCTCAGCAAAAATCAGCGCTTGGTTGACTCCACCAGCCGCGTGGTGGATAGCTTCACCAGATATTCCTCTAAAAATGCTGCAACGAGCGGCGCATACATGGCGCTCAACCGGCTTTACTTGGATTCCAGTTGGCGCGACGGCTACAGCAATCTCATGCTGGCCGGAAATGAGGTTAATGTGCAGATCGAAGACGCCAGCGATGATGCCAGCATCGGAGATTATCGCGTGCGCATCCGCGCAACCGGCGCCAACGGCGACACGGCGAGCACAACCGAAGTCGTGGCGTTTGACCGCCGCTTCGACAACTTTGCCGTCTGGTCCAAGGACACGGTCATCAGCACCGTCACCAAAGACTCGCTCGGCAATGTCAATTCGAATTTGACCATGCAAAAAGCGCCCTTCATGCCCAAGATCAACAAAACCGGTTTGATGAATGCAGCGGCGGCGCAGTTTCATGTGTATAACGAAGATGACGAATCGCATTTTCACCCGAGTGACACCTTCCCCAACGGCAGTTTCTATTATGCGTTTAATGTGCCCAACGTCGTCCGGGTCGCCGGCGATCTTCATGTTCGTGACGATCGCACGATTCACGGAATTTATATCGTCGAAGGTGATGTGTTGTTGAATGAGAATGCCACGGTAAACGGCGTGTTGTATCTGCCCAACGCTACTTCCCGAGTCTACAACCATGAAACCGCCGCGAGTCAGGTGACTGGCGGAATCGTGACCTGGGGCGAAGTGGACGGTGTGGGCTATCCGATCAACGTTCAGCACAAGCCGGAGTTTTGGCGCGCGTTTATCGATAATTATGCGCCGGACAACGCCCCCATTCGTGTGATTTCGTGGAAATAAAATGGCGGCTGTGACTGCGCAAAAGAACACCTTAACTCAAATTGGCTGAGTCATTACAGGGAAAATCGTGTTAGATCAACGTCTGCAGAATGCCAAAACCGTACTTGCCCGTTTGATCCCGCAAATTCCGTCGCGCGCCGAAGGCGCCGAGCAGATGGGAATCATCGGGCAACTACTGGATAGCCAGCCGGTTGAAATCCGCGAACAGCTCCGGCAGGCGGTAGAGTTTTTGATGATTAGCATGGAGAACAAGGACGCCTCCGACATGGATTTCGGCGCGGTGGGCAGCAGCGGTTTTGTTTGGTATCGCGTCTACGGCATCAAGCGGCCGTTTCATCCGGAAATGGGCGAATTCACCGCCGTTGAAACCAACATCATGCTGCTCAACTTGCTGACGCCGGTGGAACGCGAAGAGTTGTGGAAAAACCGGCAATTGGATTTTTCCTATCAGCTTGTCACGCCGCTGGGGCGCCGGCGTTTTCGTTCTTCGATTTATTGGGAGCTGAATCACCTGTCGCTGAGCATGCGCCGCATCAATCCCGAACTGCGGCCGTTTCAGGAACTGGCCTTCCACCGGCAGGTGGCGCGTTTGATGAATTTGGAGTATGAAAAGCGCGGCCTGATTTTGGTGACCGGCATCACCGGCTCCGGCAAGAGTGCGACGCTCGACACGATCATTGACGCGAACAATCGCACCTCGAACGGGCATATTTTGATCATCGGCGATCCGATCGAATTTATTCACGTGTCGCAAAAATGCGTGGTGCGCCACCGCGAGGTGGGCCGGGACGTGCATTCCTTTAAAGAAGGTTTGATTCAGGGGTTGCGCCAGGATCCGGACATCATCGTCATTAGCGAAATGCGCGATCCGGATACCATCGCCACGGTTTTGGAGGCGGCAGACAGCGGCCACAAAGTCATGGCGACGCTGCACACCTCATCTGCCGTGGAAAGCATCGATCGTATTTTGGGCGAATCGCCGCCGCCGGAACAGCCGCGCATTCGTGAGCGCCTGGCGAGCGTGTTGACCTGTGCGATCTCGCAAAAGCTGATTCGCAGTTTGGACGGCAAACGCGTGCTGGCCAAGGAGGTGATGGTGGCGAATGTTTCCGTGCGCGCCGCCATTCGCAACAATCATACGGAAGAAATTTATCAGATCATTCAGCAATGCGGCAATGAGGGCATGGTTACGATGGAGCAGGATTTGGCCCGTTTGTACAAAAGCCGGATCATTTCCTATGAAGAAGCCATCAACAATGCCAACAACAAGAAACGCTTTGAAGACCTGATCAAGTACGATCGCTAGCGGCGCTCCGGCTCTGCGCGAAGTCGTTGTTATCATCAATGGAGAGAACGCGACAGCCGGGAAGGTTGCTTGCATCGTCGATACCCCTTGCACATATGAATCGCTTCAACATCAAACACGCACTCGGTCTGGCCGTCAGCGGAACCGAGGTTCGCTTGGCGCATTTGACCAGCAACAAGGGTCAAATCCGGATTGAGGGATTAGAGCGAGCAAAATTGGCAACCACGCTGGAGCAGCAACCCGCCGACACGACGACTCCCCAAGAGGGGGGTGAGGTCGAGTCGAAAGACGCCTTCGGGTTGAAAGATGCGTTTGGCTTGAAAGACACGTTTGGCGAAAAGGAAACCAGCGACAGCGCTTACAAGCAGGATAGCGCCAATCTCGAAATTCTCTATCAGTTGCTGGGAAAATATACCACCCGAAAAGTCAAAATCGCTTTCAATCTGCCCTTGTCGATGGTGACGTATCAGCGCGAGGGCGCTGCGGGGGCGGACGCCGCAGAGGATAAGCCGATTAATCCCGAGGTCGGCGTCAAGCGTTTGCGTTCGCGTGACGGCTCGGAAATCATGCTCACGTATGAAAAGCGTCCGCCCACGATGATGCTTTTGCGTGAGGTGAACAGCTTCGTCAAAAATAATCTGTTTTTGGCGTTGATGGATACCACCGAGGTGGCGCTGGCCAATCTCGCCCGCACCGACGCCGAGCTGGAAGCCGACAGGATTACGGTTATTATCAATATTGAAGATGATTTCACGCGCCTGATTTTTTTGCAGGGCAAGGATCTGTTTCACGTCAGCTCCATCATTCACGAAGGCGTGTCTTCGCCGGAGAATTTGGAGGTGATTTACCGCAAGCTGCTTTACGAGCAGGACGAAGCGGAAATTCCAGAAATCTCTTCGATTTTATTGGCGGGCAAGAGCAGCCGCATCAATGCGCGCGATTTCTTCGCTTCTTATTTTGAAACGGCCACGGTTAGTTATCTCGCCTCCACCTCGCAGGCGTTGGGCAACCTCCCGGCCAATGAATTGCAGGGCCAGACGTTTTCCGAATTTGCCGTGCCGATCGCGCTGGCCTGGAAGCTGCTGGAGCCGAATCACCCTGCGTTTATTCCGTTGAATCTGCTGCCGCAAGATTTAATCGACCAGCAGCAGGTACTCAAGCTCAACTATTATGGTTATGCTCTGCTGGCGCTTACCGGTTTGGCGGCCTTCTTTTTCACCTGGCAAATCATTCAAACGCGCGGGCAAATCAGAGCTATCGAGTCGCAAAACGCGCAGTTGGAATTGCGCATCAAAAGCAATCAGTCCACCGTTGACCGTGTGCTTGATATTGAAAATGAAAGTAATCGTCTCAAGAAGCACATGGCGCTGGCTGACAGTTTGGGCCGCAAACACGATGCGTTGATTACCTTCTTGCAGAAATTGAACACCAGTGTTGGGCAAACGGGCAGCATCTGGGTGGATGAAATCGTCAAGCAGGCCGACGGCTTCACGGTGCGCGGTACCGCGATGAATCGCGCCAAAGTGCCGGTGCTGGCCGAGCTTTTGGAACGGGCAAATTTGCGCCGCATGACGCGCTCGGATTCTTCGCAATCAAAACTGTTTGCCTTCGAATTGGAACGCCGGGAGACCGGGGATAATGTTGAGTTTTCGCAGAACGGCATTCGCATTATTGACGCCAGTCAGCTTGCCGCCAACCGCAGCTTGGTTTTGACCACGGCGGGGACCCGCGGCGTGGAAACGCCGGCGCCAACCGAGATTGCTCAAGCGCCTGCTGTTGCGGTGCAATCCGAAATACCGTTGTCTGCTGCTGCAAAACCCAAAGCGTCGCAGCCGGCCGCAGTTCCCCCGGCCTCACGCACGGCCACGCTGAAACCGGTGGAAGGCACGCTGGGAAGCGCGTTGGCAAAAGCAGCCGCGGCAAAGGCGGCAAACCCGAAACCGGTTTTGGAGGAACGCAAGCTTGACTCGCAAAGCAAACGAATTGCAGAACGTCAAAGCAAAACTTTGCCGGCGCAGCCGGAACGCAAAAACAAGCCAGAGAGCGCTGCGTCAACACCTGCGAGAAGTGTTGTGCCGCAACGCGAAAAACAAGCCGTGGCAACGGCGCGTGCGCCCAACGGCGCTGCGAATCGTTCAAATACCACGCCGGTGGCAGCGCCGGTTGCTGCTGCCCCACCGGAAAACGAGTATCCGGACAAAGTCGAGGCCATGACCTGCCATACCAAAGAGTTGGCGGAATGGTATGCCTCGGGTTATCGCAAACGGGGCATTGAAGCCGTGGTTGCGCCTTATTACGACAAAAACCAGGGCATACAATGGTTTCGCGTGATGATAGGCAAGCAGAATTCCGCTCCCGCGACCCGGCGAGAGATGTCTGATACAAAGATGGTGCAAACCGGAGCAAGTGAAAATCGCGCGGGAAAGAATGTTGTCAATGAAGCCAGGCAAACTACAATAACCGCCAAGCCCGCCGTGTCCTCGCGCGCGGAAGACTTTGGCGATAAAGTCGAAGCGATCACCTGCCATACCAAAGAGCTGGCGGAATGGTATGCCGCGGGGTATCGCCGGCGCGGCATCGAAGCGATTGTGGTGCCGGTGTATGACAAGAATCAAGGGGTGGAAGTTTATCGTGTGATGGTGAGCAAACAAACGCCGCGCACCACGATACAGCGAGAATTGCCGCAGCCGAAGATGGCCATGGCTGCCGCCGGACAAGATGCGGAAGCAAAGGGGTATACCATCGAAGCCGTGACCAGCGAATTGCAACAGCCGCCGGAGCAGATCGCGACGACGTATCGCCGGCAAGGCATGGATGTCACGGTCGAGCCGTATCAGGACGCCGAATCGAGCCAATTGCGTTACCGTTTGCTGATTGGCACGTTTGCCACGCGGGAAGCGGCCGAGAAGAAAGCCGCGGAAATCGGCAATATGTTCATCAAGAGCTATCGGATTGTGATGTTAAAGTAGGAGGCTCGTCAGCGTTGTGTCTTCGTGCAGAGCCAGGACGGCTTTCACGAAGCGGTGCGCACGCGCGCGGCGCAGCTCGCGAGCAATCGTAGTCAACGTCTCAACGGTTCGTTCCTAAAGTCGTGAGCAACGACGGAGTCGATAAAGATGTATGCCAGACGCAACAGTATTACGCTGCTTTTTATTCTACTGCTCATCAGCACGGCGGGATTTTTTTGGCAGCGCCGCGAAGCGCAGGCTTTGGAGCTGGTGGCGGACAGGAATAAAGAGCTGAATTTGCAACTGCGCGGCGGGTTGGAAGTCGCGGAAACATTGGTGATTGCGCAAGCGGAACGCGATTCTCTGCAAGCGCAGTGGCAACGTTCGCCCAAGAAGCTGCTGAATGCCGAAGAACCGGCGTTTTCCTTGTCGTATATCAACTGGCTGATTCAAGTGCACAATCTCGATCTGGATTTTGATTTTTATTTGAACGACAAGAATCCCCAGGCCGAGTTTACGGCGTTTTCCTACACGCTGAACGGTGAAGGCAAGTATCGCGACATTTTTTCGCTGATCTGGTACATGACGCACAACCCTCTGCTCTATCAAATCAAAAGCGTCACATTCAATCGCAGCGAAAAAGATCTGCAGATGTTGAATTTCACCATCATGTTTGAAGGGTACTCCATGTCCAAAGATTGGGAGATCAGCAGCGAGCTGACCATGGCCTCTCCCGAGCTGAATTGGGTCACGGAGTTTAATCATGACGCCTTCAGCAGTCTGGTTCCGCTTGCGCCCAAACCTCAAGCGGTCAGCGCCACACCGGTTGCGGCGGGACCGCCGCCTCCACCGCCGGCGGATGAATCGCCTGATTTGCTGGATGCGGAGAAAGCGACGCTATTGGCCATCACCAACAACAAAGCCTATTTGCGCGCGCAAGACGGCAAGGTTTTCCCCTTGACGCTCGGCGGGCAAGTGCGGCGAGGCAAATTAACGCAAATCGATCAACGCAACAACCAGGTCGCATTCGAGCTGCGCACCGAAAGCGGCAGCAAGGTCATCCGGTTGAATATCGAATTCAATTAAATGTGAAACGCGAGACCCGATGAAGAAAATACTTACAATGCTGTTTGTTTTGGGTTGGGGCATGGCGGTGTGGGCGCAGGGCAATGACAGCGCGCCGCCCCAGCCGTATAGCGCGGATGAAATGATTTCCTTGAATCCTTCGGTGCCGATGAACACGGCCCTGGAGATTCTCGGGGGATTCTCGCGGAGGTATGAAAACCGCATCATTATCGACGGCAAGACGCACACCAAACCCATCGGCGTTTCGGTGGAAAACATGCATTGGAAGCGGGCGCTGGAGTACATCTTGCGCTCGAATATGATGCAATATCAGCAGCGCGATCAGTATTATGAAGTGATCGACATGCTGCCCTCGGCGGATCCGGTGCCGACGACGAGCGACATCAGCATTGCCACGCGCGAGATCGAGATCAATGCCATTTTTTTTCAGGCGGATTATGAAGCCTTGCATGAATTCGGCATTAACTGGAGCACCTTCAAGAACGGCACCGTGCAAATTCAAACCTTCAGCGCCGATCAGCTCGTGAAGGATGTGTTGCGCGTGTCTGCCGGCGGCACGATTCGCGGGCAGGTGAATGTCAATGCGCTCTTGCGCGCTTTTGAAAGCCGGAGCTTGGGCGAAATCATTGCGCGCCCCAAAATCCGGGTGATGGACGGCGAGCAGGGGAAAATCAAAGTTGGGAAAAATTTCTTCTTGACCTTGCAGGATTTTGCCGGCAACACGCGCTTCACGGAATATGAATCGGGCGTGATTCTCACGGTCACGCCGACGGTTATGGGCCGCCGGGATTCAACTTTCATCTATCTGACGCTGGTGGCCGAACGCAGC
Source organism: Cytophagia bacterium CHB2 (assembly GCA_030263535.1). NCBI lineage: Bacteria > Pseudomonadati > Bacteroidota > Cytophagia > Cytophagia bacterium CHB2. Next base: position 5,862 of record SZPB01000131.1, on the reverse strand, counting down.
GATGTGCAGCCGGACGCCGTCGGTGTGACCAAGAACGTTACTGAAGGCCAAACGCATGTGTTGTTGCTGGACGGCGAGGAAACCGTGATGGCCGGCTTGCTCAGCCATGAAACCACCAAAGTGCGCGTCGGCATACCATTGTTGAAAGACATTCCCGTTTTAGGCTACCTCTTTGGATATAGCAGCAAACGTGTGCGCAAAAAAGAGCTGGTGATTTTGCTCGAAGCGAAAATCGTTCCCAGCTTGCTGGGACGTAAACTCAAACCCATCAATGTCCAGGACGAAGTGGGTCGTGAATGGCAGGAACTTAGGCGATCGGTACCTGACAATGATAAAATTCGCGGCACCCGAAAAAGCCAGGCACGCGAGCCCCGTCGCTCGCCGCAGTCGAATCGTCTCAAGTAAGATGCAAAAGGATCGAACATGTCGCTCTTCCACTTAGGCTCAAAATTGACGTGGGAACAGTATCTGCGGGTCTCTTCCTTTGTCAAAGATTTGAAAGGTAATATCCGCCAGAGCAGCAAGCAGGCGCCGGTGCCGGTGCCGGAACAAACCCGCGCGCTGGTGGCAAGCTCGTATGCCCTGGAGAAAAAATACGGCCCCAGCTATGATGCGGTGACGAACACGATCGAGTCTGATTTCGGCAAGATAGATGTCGCACTGAAAGCCAGCGGGGAAGCCATTCATGCGCTGCGCAACAGCTTCGATTATCACATGGCGCTGGTGGTGGAACAATTGCGGCTGCAGAGCCAGACCATGTTGAATCTGGAGAAGCGGCTGGACGCCATTCACGCGACGCTGGAAAATCCGGTGCTCACCCAGGCCAAGGAGTTTTATCGCATCGGCTGCGAGCGGCTGGTGAAAGGCCTGCTCGACAAGGCGCTCGAAGCCTTCCTGGAATCCGAGAAGAAAGACGATACCAATTTCATGACGCAATTGTTGATCGGCAAGCTCTATTTGTACGGCATCAACGAAGAGTGCAACCTGATCGATCTCGCCAAAGCCGAACGGCATTTGCGCGCTGCCGGCCGGTATGCCAAGGCTGAAATGAAACTGCTGCCCGAAGCCTCCCAGTTTGCCGGCGAGGCCCTGTTGCATGCAGCGATCTCGTGCTATGCGCAGGCCGACATGCAGGGCAAAAACGGCAACAAAATCGAGGCCGGCCGTTTGATTCAGGAATCCCTCAGCCTTTCAAAAATGGCCGGGCAGATCTATCCGCAGCTTTCTGAGAGCCATTATCATACCGCCAAGATGGCGGCGCTCATCGGCGACGGCAGAACGGCTGCCACGGTTTTGGAAAAGGCCATTTCGTTGAATGAAGAATACTGCCTCAAGGCCGAAGTCGATCCCTCGTTCCGCTATACCCGCAAGGAAATCACCGATCTGTTCAAGCAGTTGCGGCAGAAAAGTGGCGATGAGCTGGGCTACAAGTTGCAGAAGGTCGAGCGCATTCTGACAGACTGGGTTTACCTTTCAGAAGAAGCCAAAAATGCGGAAGCGGATATGCACCGCATTCTCAAGGAAGCCAAGTCCTGCATCTCGCGGCACACTTACTTTGACAATCGTGATGCCATGAGTTTGCTACAGCAAATCGAATTGATCTTTCAATCGCTGCTGGTGCACAAGCTGGGTTTGCACAAAATGTCGGCGCATTACGGCCGTGTCAATGTTATCGCCATCAGCCCGCATGGTAATCATTTGGCCAGCGGCGGCGCCGATCGCACGGTGCGGATTTGGCGCTTGAGCGACAACCAGCTTCTCTTCACCTTGCAAGGGCACACCGACGCCATCAGCGAGTTGACGTTCAGCCACAACGGCGCCATTCTAGCGAGCGTCGATCGTAAGGGAATGGTTAAGCTGTGGAATGTCGCGAAAGGACAATTGCTGCGGGAAATCGGCGAACCCGGTGTGCCGGTGCAATGCCTGGCGTTCAGCCCGAATGACAGTTTGCTGGCCATCGGCAGCAACAATCGCGACGCCACGCTGTGGCGTGTCAGCGACGGCCGTATGACGCAGCGCTTGAGCGGTCACAAGAGCAGTGTCGACACCGTGGTTTTCAACCATGACGGCACAATGCTGGCCACCGGCAGCCCGGATAATACAGCAATGTTGTGGGACGTGGAGCAGGGCACTTTGCGCAATCGCTTTTTGGGATGCTCCGGTTTAGCGCACAGCCTGGCGTTTAGCGTCAATGACAAGATTTTGATTACCGGCGCGAATGATGGCAGTGTTCGTTTTTACCAGGTCGAAGATGGCGCATTGCTGTACGCGCTTCCCGCCAAAACCGGCAACATAAGCTGGCTGGCGCTCAGCTCTTCCGGATCGATTCTGACAACGGTGAATTACGGCCAGTCGCTGCAGATCTGGGATGCGACCGACGGCAAATTGCTGCACAATCTTACACCGTTTTCACCGGGCATTACGGCTGTGCGCTTCAGTCCGGACGAAACCATTCTCGCGGCAACCGACTTTCAGGATCGCAGCATCAAGTTGTGGAATGTGCACGACGGCAAGCTGGCTCATGTGATTGCCGGCGATTTGACCACGAGCGCGTTTAGCCCGGACGGCACGATTCTCGTCACTGGAGATGAAACCGGCAGTCTCAGGTTTTGGGGCCGGATGATCACGCCGCGGCCCGCGGGTAAGATCACAAGCGGCGCCGCAGAGCAAGCGATCGAGTTTGATATTCGCGATTTGAATGAAGAACCACGGCCAATTCCGCGGCCCATTTCGCGCAAGCAGGCGCACGGCCGCAGCAGCAGTGCAGCGCCGTCGTACCAGGCGCAAGCCCGGAAAAAGCCCTACGAACGCTCCGTTTCGCCACGAGCGTTGGGAAGCGGCGTGACGCTGGAAAAGCCGTACGCCGTTCCCGAGAACGTCGTGGATGCAGCCCCTTTGAAGATCGAAACTGTTTATCAACAGCGCGATCTGTCGCAGCCAGAGGCCCAAGATAATGTGGTTGAGATGGATAATACTGCTGCACCGAGAAAAAGCTCGCGCGTGGTTGACAATATTCTCAAACAAATCGCGGGCGAGCTTTTGGGCGAGCAAATGCTTGACGAAGATGATCAAAAAATCGCCAATCCGTCGCCCGAACTTGGCGCGCCTGACGCTGCAATGGATAGGTCAGCACCACTCGAACAGGATCGCCAGGCGCGGCGCGAAAGTTCAGGGAGGTGTTTGGTTTGCGGCCGGCATTTGGGAGCAAGTGCAAAACTGTTGAAGCTGAAATATTGTCGCAAACACTATTTTAACCACGCCTAAAATATTGAAGATTTTCCAGGGCGTTGTCCTTCGTTTTTACATTTCGCCTTTTTGGAGCTATTTGTCTGTGCCGTAGAATTCGACTTGACGCTGTAGTACTAGGAGCGACAATCAAATAACTTTCTCAATCTCCAACCGCGAATAGACGCGAATCACTGCGAATTAAAAAGCATCAGCGGCCATTCGCGGTGATTAGCGGCTTAAAGAAAATGAGTAAGTTGTTCAAGGCGACTCCTATCAACAAAAAAGGCGCAATCAAACCCACATGAGTCATGTGTAGTTTGATTGCGCCTTCGACTTACAAGCCCAGGTCTTGTCCGACAAGGCCATCTCAAATGATTTGTAGATGGACGCCGCGCGACTTCAACGCAAAAAGCTCAGACTAACGACCCCATCCGAACGCTGCTCGTGCAATGCATTTGCTGAAATATACTTCACAGCCTGAAAGTTGCGGAAAAAATAGGCCACGGATTTTGTGATGTCAGTCAGACTTGACAATCGTGTTTGCGGCGTGTTCATGTGTCGCATTGAGCACCCTTTCCAGATTCAACCGCAACGCCGCCAGTTCTTTGGATTTGAATGAATTTTTGGTTTTTTCCAAAACTCGAACAGCCTCGGCGATTGCCTGCGCCAACTCAATCTGCCGCGGGCAATTGAGAAGTTGGCATACCTGTTGTTTTGGCCTGTTCTGTGCCAGCGCTTGTGTGAGATTTTTCAAGTCCGTCACGTTGGCAACGATATTACGAATGGCGTGATGTAAAAAGATGTCGATCTCGGCCAACGAGGTTTTGGGGGCCGTCAGGGTTTTCAAATTTCCCCAAGCATTCAACTCTTGCTGCGTGTGTTGCAGTTGGTTGCGCGCTTTCGTTAACAAGCGCGAGGCATGCGCGCGCATCACGGCTTCCCGCACCAATTGCAGCAAGTCTTCAAAGGGCGTGGGCTTCACCAAATAGCCGGCAACCGACAGCCGCGTGGACTTGATGGCTGTGTCGAGTGAAGGATAGCCCGTGACCAAGATGACCGGGATGCTCTCTGCAAGGGCCGATATCGACTCGACAAGTTCCAGCCCGTCATTGCCCGGCATTTTTATATCCGCGATCAGCAAGTCATACTCCTGGGCGGAGAGCAAGGCTTTGGCCCGATAAGCGTCTTCCGCACACTCGCAGAAATATCCCTCCTCGCGCAACAGGTCGGCGGTGACGGCGGCGAAACCGACTTCATCATCCGCAATCAAAATTCTACCCAACTCAGACATGTGTGTCTCCATTTGTTATTCTGCTGTGATGGCGGTACGGATGCTGTGTTGGCCGGCGCTTTCTGACGATTTAACGAAGCGACTCGTTGTCCGGAGGTTGCGCCAGCGGGATCACAATCGTGCAAATAGTTTCGTTGTTTCCGTTGCTCTGGAAGCCGATTTCACCGTTGAGAGCGTCGAGCAGGCTTTTGCAAATCGCCAGGCCTAAGCCCATGCCGCCGGTGGTGGAGGTGCTTTTGGTTGTGAAAAATGGTTCGAAAATGCGGGTTTTGATGTCCTCCGGTATGCCCTGACCTTGATCCGTTACCTCGACCCGCAAGTGTTCCGGCGCCACGGCGGCAGAGACGTGAACCCGGCCTCCGGCGGCGGAGGCTTCGATGGCATTGACGATTACGTTATAAAGAATTTGCCACAAAATGTCTTCGGGCAGGTTGACCGTGGCATGGGCGCGCTGCAAATCGTGCTCGAGGCGAATGTTGAATTCCTCGCCGCGCGGCTGCAGTAACGCCATGACATCGGCGATGGTTTGGCTGGGCCGAAAGATTTTGGGCGATTGGCGCTGCGGCCGATGGAGATCGAGCATTTGCCGGACGATGCGTGCGATGCGTGCAATTTCTTTTTCGATCAAGCCGACATATGCGAAATGGCGGTGGTCTTGCGGCACGGCACGGCCCACCAGCTTGGCGGCATTTTGAATGATGCCGAGCGGGTTATTGATCTCATGTGCAATGCGCGCCGCCATGCGCCCGCTCACAGCAAGCTTTTCCTGTTCGGCACGCTGCCGCTCCAATTCTTGAATGCGCGCAGTACGCTGGGCGATCAAGCCCTCCAAGTCTTCAGTATATTTTTGCAATTGTGCGTCCAGATTTTTGCGCGCGGTAATGTCCAAAGCCGTTCCCAATATCGCGGGCCGGCCTTCGAATTCGATCAGGCGGGCGGTGAAATCGATCCAACGTTTCGCGCCGTGTTTGGTGATCATTTGCAATTCGTAGTGTGTGGGCACGGCTTCGCCGCGCTCCAGCGCCAGGCCGCGTGTGCGCGCCTCCGGCTGGCGTTCCGGCGGCAACAGACCCCAGGGATCCCGCACCATCAGTTCCGCTTGCGTGTATCCTGTGATTTGTTGTGTCGCGGGGTTGACGTAACGCAGCCGGCCATCTTGGTAAATGAAAATTCCGGCTGTCGCCATTTCTGCCAGGGTGCGGAATTTCGTTTCACTTTCCTGCAATGCTAGCGTGCGCGCGATCACGCGCTGTTCCAATTCTTCATTGAGCCGGCGGATTTCGTGTTCCGCTTGCTTGCGCGGGGTGATGTCTTCACAAACGATCAGTACGACCCATGCGCTC
>SZPB01000130.1 GCA_030263535.1 Cytophagia bacterium CHB2 | reverse complement strand
GGAAATGAAATAATCGACAATCGGTGTAATGAGCTTGAGAAACCAATTCTTCAGGCTTTCCGGCAAAATGTTGACTTTCACAGATCTGTTCCATCCCTCTCATGTTGTGAAAAATACTGCGCTCTTTGCTGCTTGCCCCGCGTCACGGAGGCTTCGTCGCCGGTCATACGAACACCAAGCGTTGGCGCGACGATGATCAACCGCTTGTGTGAGCGGCTTTGCCATCCCTCCGCGTGTGGCCGGGTTTCGCAAAGGCATGTGTATAAATCCCCTTAACCCGGCGGCGTTTCCGGCGCGGCCGAACGCTCGCGCCGAGGTTCCGCCCCGGCAATCACCAGCACGCATTCGCCTTTCAGCGTGCGGTTTTGCAGAATGTCCAGCAATTCCGAGACGCGGCCGCGCAGCGTCTCTTCGTGCAGTTTTGTCAGTTCGCGCGCCAGGGCCACGCGCCGATCGCCCCATATTTCCAAAACCGCCGTGAGGGTGCGCAAGACGCGCTGCGGCGACTCATACAACACGATGGTGCGACGCTCGTGTTTCAGCTCCTGGAAAAAAGTTTGGCGGCCTTTTTTCACGGGCGGAAATCCTTCAAAGACGAAGCGATCGGTGGGCAGGCCGGACAGAATCAGCGCTGGGACAAACGCTGCCGGACCGGGAATCGCTTCGAGGGGAAGGGCGTGGGCCAGGGCCTCACGCACGAGGTAAAACGCGGGGTCGGAAATTCCCGGTGTACCGGCGTCAGTAATGAGTGCCACGCTTTTGCCGGCGCGCAATTCGGCGAGCAAACGCGGCGCAGCTTTCCGTTCATTGAAATTGTGATAACTTATCGTCGGCTTTCGAATATCGTAATGCTGCAATAAAATTGCAGCGCGGCGCGTGTCTTCCGCCGCAATCAAATCCACCGCACGCAACGTTTCCACCGCGCGCAGGGTAATATCCTTCAAATTGCCGATCGGCGTGCTGACCAAAAACAGCGTCCCATACTGCTCTTCAGAAACAACGGCAGTATTGCTTTCATGAATCTGCAAGTCTGACTTCCAACTGATGGATGATTCCCACGGTTTAGTATGTTTGCTGCATTTCATCCGGCCATCGCGATTGCAGGATCAGAGCGCATCAGCTCACTGATTATCAATCTGCGCGCGCTGCAGTCTGCCGGAATAATCCACATAAACCGTTTTCGTTTCACTGAAAAAATCATAAACTGGCCAGCCGCCTTCGCGATGGCCATTGCCGGTCTCCTTTACGCCGCCGAACGGCAAATGCGCCTCTGCGCCGATGGTCGGGCCGTTGATGTAAGTGATGCCGGCTTGCACCTCGCGCATGGCTTTGAATGCCGCATTCACATCACGGGTGTAGATTGATGAACTCAGGCCATACTTGCTGTTGTTCAACACCCTCACCGCCTCCTCGAAACTCTGGATCTTGATCACCGCCAGCACCGGGCCGAAAATCTCTTCCTGCGCGATCTTCATGTTTTGATCAACGTTGCTAAAAATTGTTGGGCGATAGAACGAGCCTTTGCCACATGCGCCCGACGTGAACGCCTCGCCGCCGGTTTCGAGTTTCGCGCCTTCCGCTTTGCCGATTTGAACATAACCGGCAACGGTTTCCCGTTGTTGGAAATTGATCAACGGGCCCACCTCGGTATCCGGTTCGAGGCCGTTGCCCAGGCGAAGCTTCTCGGCTTGTTTGATCAGCAGCGCGAGAAACTTGTCGTGAATCGCTTCATGCAAAATCAAACGGCTGGTGGCGGTGCAGCGCTGGCCGGTGGTGCCAAATGCGCCCCACAACACGCCCTTGAGCGCCAGTTCCAAATCCGCGTCGGGCATGACGATTTGCGCATTTTTGCCGCCCAGTTCGAGCGAAACGCGTTTCAAGTTTTTGGCTGCCGCCGCCGTGATTTGTTTGCCCACCGCAGTTGAGCCGGTGAACGAAATCAAATTCACGTGGTCATGTTCGACCAGGGCCATGCCCGCTTTGCTGCCGGAGCCGTGTACAAGCTGAATAACCTGTGGCGGCAAGCCGGCCTCGAGCAAAATTTCAACAAAGCGCGTTGCGGTTGCGGGCGTGTCGCTCGCAGGCTTGAATACCACCGTGTTACCGCACACCAGCGCCGGAAAAATTTTCCAGGTCGGTATTGCGAGTGGAAAATTCCATGGGGTAATGATGCCCGCCACGCCGATCGGCAGCCGGAGCGACATGCAAAACTTATCAGGAAGTTCAGAAGGCGCGGTGAACCCGAACAGCCGCCGGCCCTCGGTGGCCGCGTAGTAGGCCGTATCAATGCCCTCTTGCACATCGCCGCGCGTTTCAGCCAACACCTTGCCCATTTCGGAAGTCATCAAGCGCGCAATGTCTTCTTTGTGGCGCGTCAACAAATCACCGGCGCGTTTGATGATCTCTCCGCGTTTCGGCGCCGGGGTCAGCCGCCAGGCCTCAAACGCCGCGGACGCCGCAGCCACGGCGCGATCGACATCCAACTCGCTCGACGCGGGAAATGAGCCAATGACTTCATCCCAATTCGCCGGATTGTGATTGTCGAAACGCTCGCCCGAGGCGGATTCACACCAAATGCCAGCAATATGATTTTGATAGACGCGCGGCAAAACCTTCGACTCCCTTAATTTTTGGCATTCAAAGGCAGGATGATAGGAAATCTTGGGGTAAAAGTCAAGAAAGCGAATGCGCTGCAACACGGTGCAAATCGCCTGAAGATCAACTCGTTCAATTGGAATATTATCGAATCCTCGCCGATGAGGGGTTTTTCATGCGCCAAAATTATTTGCTTGCCAATTTCGTGTATTTTTTTAGATTGTGCCCCTTCAACAAGGACGTCGTCGAAAGCTGGTTATCCACTTGAGAGAAGGGATTCTAACAGCCGTTTACGGATGTGTCGTTGCCCGACGCCACAAGCTGTAAATCCATCTCAGTTGTCCCGCCCCGTCTTCTCAAGAGTCTGTCTCAAATCGTTTCGAGAACTGAAGCGAACAACCAGTGCTGTCAGCCCCCCTTTGATTCAAAAACATCTCAACCTCGCAGTTGTCAAGGAGACCAGGTCATGAATCTGACTGCAGCTTGCCATCCTGTCTCGCGCCTCGGCGTTTTCACGCTGTTGGCCGCCCTCAGCACGCCCCTTGCGTTGTTCGGCCAAACCATTCGCTTCACGGATGTAACCTCCGCCGCTGGAATCCCGGAAATTGCGCCGGGCGGCTTCGGTCACGGCACCTCCTTCGGCGATTATAACGGAGATGGCCGCCCGGACATTTACGTCATGGCCTATGACGCGCCCAATTTTCTGCTGCGCAACAACGGCAACGGAACGTTTACAGATATTGCCGCAAGCGCGGGCGTGCAAAATCCGATGGAGCGCGATCGCGGCATGGCCTCCGCCGATTATGACAATGACGGCGATTTGGATATTTTTATCCTGGGCGGCTCCAATGCCAGCGTGCTCTATCGCAACAACGGCAACAATACCTTTACCGAGGTTACCGATGCGGCCGGCGTCAACGTGACCGGGCAAGGCCAGGGTGTGGCCTGGGGAGATTACAATAACGATGGCCTGCTCGATCTTTTTGTGACGCAGACCAACGGCGACAATGTTCTGTTTCGCCAAAATATCAATCACACTTTTGAGGACGTCAACGCCTCGTCGGGCATTGGCAGTTTTTCGCAAAGCTTGCAGCCGATTTTCTTTGATGTCGACTTGGATGGCGATCTCGATTTATTCGTGGTGCGCCAGACGGACGAGCCTAATCTGCTTTACATCAACAATGGCAATGGCACGTTTTCAGAGCGGGCGAGCAGTTGGGGCATTGACGCGCCCGCGCCGCACAGCCAGGGCGCGGCGATTGGCGATTACGATCGCGATGGCGATTTCGATGTTTATATTTGCAATTATGACGGCGAGAATTTGTTCTTTCGCAACAACGGACAATCGTTCACGAACGTGACGCAAAGCGCGGGCGTGACGGTCGGCGGCGCCGGCAATCGCGGCGTGTTGTTTGCCGATTTCAATGACGACGGCTGGCCGGATTTGTACATCACGCGCAACAATGAAAACAAGATGTTTCAGAATAACGGCGACGGCACGTTTACCAACGTGAGCAGCGCTTCAGGCGCGAATAATTTCAGCCGCGGCTACAGCCCATCTTATGCGGATTATGACAATGACGGCGATCTCGATATTTTCTTCTCGAATACCGGCCAGGATTGCATCTTGTATCGCAATGACGGCCCGCTCAACAATTGGCTTCAAATCAAGCTGATCGGTGAGAGCAGCAATCGCGACGGTGTGGGCGCGCGTGTGATCGCGTGGGCCAGCGGTCAAAAACAAACGCAGATGATTGTTGCCGGGCAAGCCTATCTGTGCACCGGCAGCGATTTGACTGCGCATTTCGGTTTGGGAGCCGGCTCGCAAATCGACTCACTGATCGTACAATGGCCCTCCGGCTTGCAAGACCGCTATTATGACATCGCGGCAAATCAAAAGCTCACGCTGCGCGAAGGCGAAGGCGAGGTTGAGCCGCCTGCTGACGCGGCGTTGCCGCTGCTCTCGAACATTGCCAGCAGCAATATTTTGCAAAGCAGTGTAACGATTGTGTGGAACTCGAACGAAGCGAGCGATTCCCAGGTGGAATATGGCTTGACGGCAGCTTACGGCAGTCTTTCGCCGCTGGATGCCAATCGCGTGACCTCGCATGCGGTGACGCTGACGGGATTGGCGGCCAACACGCTTTATCATTATCGCGTACTTTCCCGGGATGCCGCCGGCAACCTCGCGATCAGCGGCGACTTTACCTTCATCACGCTGGCGTTGGATGCCTTGCCGCCGGTTATTTCGAACGTAACCAGCGGCAATATTGCTTCCTCCTCGGCGCAAATAAACTGGAACACTGATGAAGCGAGCACCAGCCAGGTCGAATATGGTTTGACATCGAGTTATGGCAATGTTTCTTCGCTCAACCCGGCGTTGGTCACGGCGCATAGCGTCACGCTTACAGGCTTGAATGCGAACACGACGTATCATTATCGCGTCCTATCCGAAGACGCTTCAGGCAATTTGGAGACGAGCGGCAATTTCACCTTCACCACGTCTGACGGCCCGCTACTGTCCGACAATTTCAATAGCGCGAGCCTCGATCTGACAAAATGGATTTTAGGCTCACAGGCGCAAAATATCTCTGCGGTGCAAAGCGGCGCATTGCGTTTGCGTACCACGGGCAACAGCACGGGATGGGTATATACCCGCGACAAATTCAGCGGCAGAGAAAAAACGATCCAGATAAAAGTCGTGCAGCCGAACAATGACGGCAGTCTGGGCATGTCGCCGACGGCAACAACGGCCGCGGTCAACGGCTTTTATAGCGAATCGAACTGGTATCGTTTCTACAATTATCGCGACAGCAACAGCCAGCCGTTCAAGCTGTTTGTGCAATGGCGAAAAAACGGAGTGGTCGGCGGCCTCGATGTCGCCGCCGGCGTGACCTTTACCAGCAATTTTTATTTGCGCCTGCGCACCAGTGGGAACGTAATTTATTTTGAATATTCCTTTGATAACGTATCCTGGACTACGGCATATTCGGAGACGTTTGCGCTGCCGGGATACACGCTGGACGATTTGTTTGCCTTCGAGTTGGCCGCTTACAATACGCCGGTAAAAGGTGAATGGGTGGTCGATGATTTCTCCATCAATTCCCTGCAAGCGCCGCCTCCGGATTTGACGCCGCCGGTCATTTCGAATGTCGCGAGCGGCAACATTACCCAAACCAGCGCCACCATAACCTGGAATACCGATGAAGCAAGCGACGCGCAAGTGGAGTATGGTTTGACGGCAGCGTATGGCGCCTCCTCGCCGCTGGATGCCAATTTTCTGACGGCGCACAGTGTTGTACTCTCCGGCTTGACTGCTGGCGAAACGTATCATTATCGCGTAAAATCGCGGGATGCCGCGGGGAATCTCGCGGCCAGCGATGATTTCACCTTTACGACGCTGAGCGGAGTGCCGGAATTGCCCGTGATCTCGAACGTGGCGGTGTCCGACATTACGCAAACGACGGCGCAGGTGAGTTTCACCACGGATCGCAATACGCTCGGCACGATCGAATATGACACGCAACCGCACGGCGTGATTCGCCTCATGCCGCTGGGCGACAGTATCACCGAAGGCGTGGGCAGCACCAACGAATCAGGCTATCGCGCATTTTTGTATCATAGTTTGTCAAGTTTTGGCAGCCGCTTTGATTTTGTCGGCAGCCTGCAATACGGCGCCGGACTGCCGGACACGGATCACGAAGGCCACCCGGGCTGGTCTGCCAATCAAATTTTAGGAAGCCTCAATACTTTTCTGGCGCAAGCACAGCCGCAAGCGGTTTTGCTGCACATCGGCACCAACGACATCAGCGGCGGCAACAGCGCGGATCTGGTCGTGTCTGAGATCACCGCGATCGTGGATGCCATTTTCCAATATAATGCTAATACCAAGATTTATCTCTCGACTCTGATCCCGCGCACCGATGCACGCGAGACGGTCAGCGTTGCGGTGAATGCGCAACTTCCGGCGTTGGTGAATGCCCGCGCCAACAGCGGCTATCGCATACATCTTGTCGATAATCATGCGGCGTTTCTGGCCAATCCCAACTGGGCTTTGGATTGGATGGCGGATAACTTGCATCCCAATGACGCCGGCTATGAAGTCATGTCCAACCAGTGGTGGGCGGCTTATGTCAACACCGAGTTTGATTTTCGCTGGCATGACGGGCTGTTGACGAATACGCACGCGATTACGCTGGCGGGCTTGCAGCCGGCAACGACGTATCACTACCGTGCGCGCGCCTTAGACGCGAGCGGCAATGCCTCGGCTTCCTCCGATGCGACATTTACGACCGCCAGCGCTGCCGCGGACACCACAGCGCCGGTGATCACGACGGTTGCTGCCGGGGAACTCACGGCAGCTTCCGCAAAAATTACGTGGAACACAGATGAAGCCAGCGATTCCCAGGTTGAATATGGATTGACGAATGCTTACGGCGCGCTTTCCGGGCTGGACACGGCTCGTGTGACCAGTCACAGCGTGACGCTTGTAAATTTGACGGCAGGAACGACGTATCATTATCGCGTACGTTCCAAAGACGCAGCAGGCAATCTGGCCGTGAGCGGCGATTTTACTTTTGCAACGCCCGCCAATGACGTCACGCCGCCGGTAATCACGAATGTTGCGGTGAGCAACATTACCGGAAGTTCGGCGCGCCTCACCTGGCTGACAGATGAACCGGGCGACAGCCAGGTGGATTACGGTTTGAGCGTTAATTACGGCCAAAGCTCGGCGCTGTCGCCCAGCCTGGTCACAAATCACACGATTTTGCTGTCTGGATTATTGCCGGGCAAAACCTATCACTATCGCGTCAAATCGCGCGATGCCAGCGCAAATCTCGGTGTAAGTGGTGATTTCACATTTACCACCTTGCGCGTGGTTTTGGAGGATGATTTCAACGCAGCGGCGCTTGATACCAACAAATGGCTGCTCGGCAGCCACAGCGGCAATCAAACCGCGATTGTGAACAATGCGCTGCGCCTGCGTTCCAGCGGGGCCAACAGCGGCTGGATATACACGCGCGATACCTTCTCCGGGCGCAACAAGATTGTGCAGATCAAAGTCGTGCAGCCCAACAATGACGGCGCGCTCGGCATGTCAGCCACCGTTACGCGTTCCGCGCTCAACGGTTTTTACAATGAGCCGAGCTGGTATCGTTTTTATAATTATCGCAGCAGCAGTTCCGGCCCTTACAAGCTTTATGTGCAGTGGCGCAAGAATAATATCATCGATGGCCGCGATGTTGCAACCAACGCTGTCTTCAGCACCAATTTTCATCTGCGCCTGCGGACCAGCGCCGATTCGATTTATTTCGAATATTCTTACGATAACGCGAACTGGGTCACGGCTTACAGCGAGATTTTTGCGTTGACCGGTTACTCGCTCGATAGTCAATTTGCGTTCGAGTTATCCGGCTACCGCTCTTCCACCAACGGCGAGTGGGTGGTTGATGATTTTGCGATCATTTCGACGGAGCCGGATATTGACGATGTCACACCACCGGTGATCTCAAATATTGCCGCGGGCAATGTTACTGCAAACGATGCCGTAATCTCCTGGAACACCAACGAAGCCAGCGATTCCCAGGTGGAATATGGGTTGACCGCGGCGTACGGCTCCACTTCGCTGCTCAATCCCGCGCTGGTCACCGCGCATAGTGTCGCGCTCTCCGGCTTAACGAAAAACACGACGTATCATTATCGCGTACTCTCGCAAGATGCGAGCGGCAATCTCGCCGCAAGCGGCGATCAAACGTTCCAAACGGGCGCTGCGGCGCTTACCTTCACCGACATTACTCTCGCGGCAGGCACCGGCGGGCCTTCCGGTGTTAATGACACCGGCGGCCATGCCGCCATTTTTGCGGATGTCGACAACGACGCGTTGCCGGATCTTTACATTACCATGTACAACGTTTTGGAAAAGCCGGACGTCGATCTTTTCTATCGCAATACCGGCGGCAACGTGTTTGCGAGTGAAGCCGCCGCGCGCGGCATCGCTGACTTCGACGGCGGCTCGCACGGCGCGCTGTTCGCCGATTTGGATCATGACGGCGATTTTGATTTGTACAACGGCACAACGCGCGGAACCACCGGGATTCCCGGCATCAATAATCTATTCCGCAATAATGGCAACGGTTTTTTTACCGACGCTACCACCGCGAGCGGATTGCCGCTGCGCGAATGGGAAACCCGCAGCGTGACCGCATTCGACATGGATAACGACGGCGATCTCGACTTGTTCGCAGTGACGGATTATCTGGGCACGACGGATGCGCCCGAGGATCGCAATGAGGTTTATCGCAACGACGGCGATTTGCAGTTTACCGCCATCAATTCCGGCGCGCTCTACGAAGCGCGTGCCGGGCAAGGCGCAATCGCCACGGATTACGACGGCGACGGCGATCTTGACATCATTGCCGCCAATCGCACCGGCGATCTCAACATTCTGCGCAATGACGGCCAGGGCAGCTTCTCTTTGGTTTCGCCGGCTGTGCTCGGCATCAGCCACCGCGCCGGCGACGGCATTACTACAGCCGATGTTGACAATGACGGCCGTCTCGATCTGCTGCTGGCGAGCGACAATGTCGGCTATCTTTACCTCAGCAACGCCAACGGCACGTTTCGTTTTCATCAAAGCTTTGACAATACTGACGGCTACATGGCTGGCGTTGCTGATCTTGACAACGACGGCGATCTCGATATCGTGTTTGCCGGCGATGACGTTTGTTATCTTAACAACGGCGCAGGAACATTCGTTGCCGGACCGTCGATTCCAGTTGCCGGCATCAATGATCCGCGCGCCATTGGCTTTGCCGACATTGATAATGACGGCGATTTGGATTTTGCCGTAGGCTGCAAACGTTCGCGTAATTGGCTCGTGCGCAATAATTTCAATAACGGCAATTGGCTGAAAGTCCGCTTGGTTTCACCGCAGGGTGTTGCGGGCGCGTTTGGCGCTAAGACGAGAATTTATCCGGCGGGCCAGGCGGGAGGCGCGCCGGTAACCTGGCGCGAAGCCCGCAGCGGCGCAGGTTATCTCGGTCAAGATGATCCAGTGCTGCATTTTGGCCTCGGCGCGCTGGATTCGGTTGATGTCGTCGTAACTTTTCTGGACGGCACTCAAGTCACTGCCGCCAACGTCACCGCCGGCCAAACGATTCTTATTGACGGCGTGATCGCAGACACCACGAAGCCGGTGCTGTCGAATGTGGCCGCCGCCAATCTCACCGGCGCCACAGCGCAAATTCTCTGGAACACGAGTGAGATCAGCGACTCGCAAGTGGAGTATGGCCTGACCACGAATTACGGCGTTTCCTCGCCGTTGAATAGTGTTCGGGTTACGGCGCACAACGTTGCTCTCTCCGGCTTGACTGCCAACACGACGTATCACTATCGCGTAAAATCAAAAGACCGTGCAGGAAATTTGGTGGTAAGCGGAGATTTCACTTTTGCCACGGCAACGCCTGACGCTACGCCGCCGGTGATTTCGAATGTTGCCACAAGCAATATCACGTCGTCATCGGTACAGATCAATTGGAATACGAATGAAGCAAGCGATTCGCAGGTGGAATACGGCCTGACGAACAGTTATGGTTCGTCTTCGCCGCTGGACGCGAATCTAACCACCACACACAACGTGACGCTTTCAGACTTGTCAGCCGGAACGACGTATCATTATCGCGTCAAGTCCAAAGATGCGGCTGGTAACCTCGCGACGAGCGGAGATTTCACGTTCACGACGCTTGCCAGCGCGCTGTTTGCCGATGATTTCAACAGCGGCAGCCTCGACGCGAATAAATGGACGCGCGGAACAAATGCGGGCAATCAAACCGCGGTTGCCGGCGGCCAGCTCGAATTGCGTTCGCAAGGCGGGGAAAGCGGTTGGGTAATCACGAAGCAAGCGTTTGCGGCGCGCAACACCACCATCACGGCAAAAGTGACGCAACCGAATGATGATGGCGCGCTTGGCCTAAGCCCGACGTTCAACCAATCGGCGACGACCGGTATCTACAATCAAGCGACGTGGTATCGTTTCTATATTTATCGCGATCAAGCGAGCGGGCCGTATTTGTTGTATGTGCAATGGAAGAAGAATGGCGCTGTCGACGGCGTGGATGTGACCGGCAACTTGAATATTACCGGTCAGGTTTATCTGCGCCTGCGCTGCGATGACACGCGCATTCATTTTGAAGCTTCACTCGACGGCGCAACCTGGTTCGATACTTATAACGAGCCTTTCGGGCTGACGGGCTACACGCTTGACAGCAATTTTTATTATGAACTGGCCGGGTATCGGACTTCTACAAAAGGGGTGTTGCGGGTGGATGATTTTTCCATCTCAACCGGCGGCGGCGCGAGCGGCGTGATCGCGATGAATCATCTTGCCAAGCCGAGATCGGTATCATTGTCTCTCGCGGTGCCCGAGAGTTTTGCTTTATCGCAGAACTACCCAAATCCGTTTAACATTGACACACGCCTCAATCTCGCCTTGCCGGAAGACGGACGCTTGCAGGCGAGCATTTACAATCTGCAAGGTCAGGAAGTCATGCGTCTGCATGATGATTATTTTTCGGCGGGATATCATGTGATCCGCTGGCAGGGCGCCAATGATGCAGGTCAGACGGCGAGCAGCGGCATTTATCTCTTGCGCTTGATTTTTGAAGGGCAATCGGGCAGGCGCGAGGTGATGACAATGCGGATGATTTTGTTGAAATAGGCCAAAATCACTGACCGGTCACTATGGTAGAATCGCTTTGCGGTAGATTGTGCAAAAGTGACCGGTCAGTTGATCTGATTGGCAATGATTTTGGGATAAGCTGCTTGACTTCTTGTAAAAGTGTGCAGGCTGTGTGAAGCCGTTTCGTTTCACGCAGTCTGTACGCTATTTTTCAATTCAAGAAAGATACACCTCCCCTTCCAGCTTAAAATCCGCAGGAAGTTTTCTCGCCAATTCTTGCGCCTCCAGCGCAAACAGCGGACTGATTTCAATTTTAGTTCTGGGCCGGCCTTCGCCATCGCGCGGAACTTTTATGCCGCATTGTTCCAGCCAGCCGGCATAGAGATTGTAGTAATCCCGGCGCGCGGTTTCAGGTGAATCCACGCCGGTATCATTCTTGATGGGGCTGAACTCTGCATGCCGATTGACTTCGAGAACAACGCTGTGCCTGGCGCCGCCCAGGGCATCAAAAATAAACGTCTCGAACTTATAGCCGTTGGGTTGCTCCGGCTTGATCAACTCTCCCATCGCATTGATAAACGGGATTTTTTTGTGCGCTATGTGCCAGGGCAGGCGTTGCCGGCTTTCCGTGAGGCGTGAGACAAAATCGACGCGCAGCATGTGAATCGCAATGCTGCCGCTATTGTATTTCAAGCTGCCGTCAGGATTGCGCATTTCTTTATCCGCCTCACTCATATCGCTGTATTCGATCACCGTCAACCGCCCGTCTTTTTTGCCAATGACGCCGATTTTTTCATGCGGATCGCGTTTGCCGCATACCTTCGCGCTCATCTCGGCTTGCGCGGCCGCATGATACCCGATGAACAAGGGATCGCAAATATGCAGCAGTACATTATCGACTTGAAAGTAAAAAATTTCGGTAATGCCGCGGCGGCGCATGTCTGCGAGCGCCCCGCTTTTGGCCAGCGCTTGCAAGGTGCCGCCGTGGCCGTCGGGGTTCATGAAGATGCTGTCCGGCGCTTCCAAAATAATCTTGCCGCTATCGTCGATTGCCGGCATCATGCCCTGCTGAAAGAAAAAAACATCAGTGGCCGGCAGCCCGAAGAAACGATGTTGTGCAAAAAAAGCTTTGGTCTCTTCGTGATTGGCCAGACTGGTCATGATGTACCAGGGGATGGCAGCACGGTAGCGCCGGGAGGTGGCGAGAATTTTTTCAGCATGCAACTGAAACAAGCTTTTGCCGCTGAGCGCGCCGAACACAAACGCGCCTTTGGGGCCCTCGAAACCCAGGCGCGAGCCTTGCCCGCCGGCCACTAACACTGCCGCGACTTGGCCGCGCCGAAGCAAATCTGCGCCTGCCGCCCGCATGGCTGCGCATTCCTGCGGGTGGGCATGTTGATGCGCCAGCGAAATCACATCCGCCGGTTCCAGCGTGAGATTGGCCTGTGTTGTCTTGTTCTGCCGGATCAGGTTGATGTAAATGTCGTTGATGAGATCAAAATCAATCTCGGAGATTTGCTGAAGCAAGCGCCGTTGCCCGGCGGGGGGTAGCTTGTGCCAATGCTGCAAGAGGTGTTCATGTCCCGCCAATTTTGCCTTTTCGTGTAGCGCCGTGACCTCTGCTAGCGGTGATGTCATGACGGTTGCTCCTCCTCGTTGCGATTCTAAGTTGCACAGACCTGGCTGGGTCTTCGGGCTTGAATATGGAAAAAGATTCGATCGAATATGCGGTTTTGAATTGCCGCAATTTACAAAAAAAAATTGCGCGGGGAAAGAGTGAGAGGGCTATGTTTCAAAAATAAAAAAGAAATCCTGCCCTGCCGGTGGCGGGGAAATTTTAGGTAAGCGCTTGTGGCAAAAAGAGATTAATCGGGGGTATTGAAAATAAAACGCCCTGGCCTCGGCTACTTCAAAAAATCGAGGCGTCGTGTTGCCTTTAATAATGAATTGGAATCGCGATTGCCAATCGAATCAACGCGTCGGCGAGTTGGCGTAAAGGTTATTTATCTTCCTTTCTGGCGGTGGTTCTTTTATCTCTTGCTTTCTCGTGGTTTGAACCGGCGTTGCCGTCACTCGAACGGAATTGGTCAGGCCGACCAACGTTTTTTGCAATTGCGTATCGAGTTCGGAAATCCGCCGCAAAACTTCCGGAAAGTTTTGCACTTGAAGCAGCGATGCTAATGCGGCAATGTCTTTATGATACCGGCGCAGACGATAAACGTGGATATCATGCCGGTTTTGGTCGACATACGTCAGGCGCGGTAAATTCGCGACCATCTCTTCCAGCCGCGCCAACTCGGACGACACTTTTTTGATGCCTTCGCGGCTGGCGATTTCGGCGGTTCGCCGCATCTGGACGAAAGCAATGCTGCAACTATCCAACTTTTGACAGGCCCGAAACAAATACTCGCCCGCAAGCTCAACCTGGTCTTGGCGCATAAACTTCTTCGCCTCTTCGATTTTCTGGCGGGCCTCTGCTAATTCATACGTCAAGTACTGTTCCGCACCTTTGGACTCCAGCCCACTGAGTAACTTCTCGGCTTGCTCCAGTTGCTCAGTCGGTGAAGTCACGCAAGCGGCAAGTGCCAGCGCCAAGACCATACAACAGCCACCTGGCAACCGGCGAGCGACAACACGTGAAAGTGCTCGCATGTGTTTGACCTCCGTACCTCATGTTAAAGTTTTCCTCCATAATCCTACCCTTTCATTATTAATGATGATGTCACAACCGCCGAGGCCGCCTCACGGCACTGAGGCAAATCACTCATGGTTGCGCCATCGCTGTCCGGCAAATTTTAGCCTCTTAAAACTCGCGTCGCAGCGCCTCTCGAAACCGCCCTCATCAAAATCTCTTGTTACTTAACGACAACACACTCACGGCCTCCCCAAAAAATTTGATGATGACATTCTCAAGAAGTTGCTGCACGCTCACGCACGAGCTACCGCAATGGACAACGCCAAGCTACCCGGTTTGGCGTTGTTTAAAATCAACAAAACAAAACGAGCAAAGGGCCTGACCTCCTGCTCCGGCCTGAAGAATAAACGGTGAAATGAAATCGGGAAATGAAATATTTAAATTGGAAAATAAAAGGTATGATCGACTTGAGGGGGCGGTGAAGGCCAATCAACGAGTTGAGTTTCGGGATTGGGCGGTTCATACGGCAAAACTCAAAATTAAAGATTGTTTGATGATTCGGTTTAGATCATAGTCGCGCCACAACAGTTACCCATCTACCCTGATTAAACGGCATCATCCGGCAATTGATGAAACAACGGCGTTCATCAATTTTAAATAAAATGAAATTTGGCCAATTTTCAGGCTGGAGAGTTGGGAAGTCTAAAGGTGAGGTGCGCCACTGCGTTTATCTGCGCCGCAGTTTACTCCAACCGATTGCTTTCCTGCTTGCGTCCGAAGTCTTTGTAGAAACTGCGATGAAAGTCCTACGAAGTAAACGACACATCCGTGTGTGAGGGGTTACTCTTCCTTAAGAGCCCGTCCTTGTTGCGAATGGTGCGGCGAATATAACATCGGTGCGGCGGAAATGCAAATAAAATGTTGCACCTTTAGCATCTTTTTTAAAAAAATGTTGCGAAAAGGACTCGAAAACATACATATTGCAACAAGTCATTAAAACGGCCTTCACGGGTGAACTTTTGCCGACCACTATTTTGAGATGAATACGCCATGAGTGACGAAGCAATTCTGCGACAGAGTATTTGCGAGATTGGCAGGCGGATGTACGACAAAGGTTTTGTGGCAGCCAACGATGGCAACATCAGCCTGCGGCTGGCCGATGGCACGTTTTTGACCACACCCACCGGCGTGAGCAAGGGTTATATGACGCCCGAGGGCATGGTGCGCGTCGACCTTGACGGCCGCGCGCTCAGCGCCGGCAAGCCCTCGAGCGAATTGTTGATGCATCTCTTCGTGTACCGCGAACGGCCTGACGTTAACGCCGTGGTTCATGCCCATCCAATTCATGCCACGGGTTTTGCCACCGCCGGGATCGCGCTCGAGGCCTGCGTGGCGGCGGAAATCATCGCCACGCTCGGCTCGATTCCACTGGCCGCCTATGGCACGCCCTCGACGCATGAATTGCCCGAAAC
>SZPB01000129.1 GCA_030263535.1 Cytophagia bacterium CHB2 | reverse complement strand
CTGCTGCTCGGAAGAGATGATCTGATTCGCGCCGCCCGGCTGAATACTGCGCCACATAGCGACACCATCGGACGAAGCTGCAAGGTCAACAAAGAAGAACTGGTGGGCATGATGGTCGCCGTTGAAATGTATCTGAAGCACGACCATGAAGCCGACTGGCGGGAGTGGGAGCGGCGGATCAAAGTAATGGCGGATGCCGTCACTGGACTGCCTGGCGTGCGCACCGAGCGTTTTGTCCCTGAGATCGCCAACCAGGTGCCGCACTTGCGAATTCACGTGGATGCCGCGGCGGCTGGCGTCACACGGCCCGAGGTCCTCCAGGCGCTACGCGACGAAGAGCCCGAAATTGAAGTAGTGCCGGGCTCCTATGTGCCGGACACGATTGAGATCGCTTCCTGGATGCTCCAGCCCGGCGAAGCTGAAATTGTCGGCCGCAGGCTCCGCAAAGCGCTTCGAGGCTGAAACGGATGGGCGCTATTTCGGAGCGAACCGGCGGCGCACCAGCAGCAGGTAGGAGCCAATCCCGAGCGCCAGCCACACTCCGACGGTTTTGATGGGGGCGTCGAACGTTCCCGTCCGCTGAATCAACCATCCGGTGAGCCAGGGGGCGACGATACCTGCGAGATTCGCCGCGGTGTTCGTAAAATTACGATTGCCTCCCGCGATGGCAAAGACGAAAAGGTTTACCAAATCCCGTATGGCAAGCACGTTCTCGTGCATGACGGCGATTGGGTGCAAGCCGGCGAAAAGCTTTCGGAAGGCTCGATTGCCCCGCAGGATATTCTCAACATCATGGGGCCGAATCGGGTGCAGGAATACCTGGTGAACGAGATTCAGGAGGTTTATCGTCTGCAAGGCGTTCGCATCAACGACAAGCATATTGAAGTCATTGTGCGCCAAATGTTGCAGAAAGTCAAGATCGAGGATCCCGGCGACACCACTTATCTGGAAGGCGATCAAGTTGACAAGATTCGCTTTCTGGCCGAGAACGAGTTGATGAAATTGCGCGTCGTGGTAACCGATCCCGGCGACTCCAAGCTATCGGCCGATATGCTGATCGATCAAGCTGAAGTTGATCGCTTGAATGATAAGCTGAAAAGCGCCGGCAAAGAGCCTATCAAATTTCGACCGGCCAAACCGGCAACATTTCAACCGTTGCTGCTCGGCATTACCAAGGCTTCTTTGACTACGGATAGTTTCATTTCCGCGGCCTCCTTCCAGGAAACCACCCGCGTTTTGACCGAGGCTTCGATTGAAGGAAAAACCGACCGCTTGCTTGGCTTGAAAGAGAATGTCATCATGGGCAATCTCATTCCAGCCGGCACGGGCTTGAATAAATTCAGGAGGTTGCGAGTTTTTCCGAACGGCCAGATGGGTGAACTGGAAACCACGATCAAAAGCGCCGTTGGTTAATTTTTTGCAAATTTAGCGCTTTGTTTTGATCGCTGATAAAAAATATTGCTTTATTAAAGCTTCTTGTGTATATTCGGCTTCTGTAATTGAAAAGGAGCACGCTTGCCAACTATCAATCAATTAGTTCGCTTAGGGCGAAAAAAGACCGGTCGTAAGACGACCGCTCCTGCATTGACTGGATCTCCCCAGCGGCGTGGTGTTTGCACAAGGGTATACACAACGACACCCAAAAAGCCGAATTCCGCGTTGCGCAAAGTGGCGCGCGTGAGATTGACGAATAGCTATGAAGTAACAGCATATATTCCCGGTGAAGGGCATAATTTGCAAGAGCACTCCATCGTATTGATTCGCGGCGGACGTGTGAAGGACTTGCCGGGTGTGCGTTATCATATCGTGCGCGGCGTCTATGATTCTGCCGGTGTGCAAGAGCGGAATCAAGGGCGCTCGAAGTATGGCACAAAGAGAAAGTCAGCCGCGGGTAAATAATTAAACCGAACTATGCCGAGACGAAAGCGAATATTGAAGCGTGAAGTGCTGCCGGATCCCAAGTATGGCAGCATTCTGGTAACGAAATTCATTAACGGCCTGATGGAATGCGGTAAGCGCAGCATCGCCGAGAGAATATTCTATCGCGCGATTGAGCTGGCCGAAGAGAAAAGCGGCCGCAAGGGCTTGCAGGTTTTTGAGAAAGCCATGGACAATGTCCGGCCGCTATTGGAAGTTAAATCGCGTCGTGTCGGCGGCGCAAACTATCAAGTGCCCGTCGAAGTGCGTTCGCAAAGGCAGCAAGCCTTGGCCATTCGCTGGCTGGTTGGCTACGCGCGTGAGCGGAGCGAAAAGACCATGGCCGAGCGCTTGGCCAATGAGATTGTGGCGGCTTCGAATAAAGAAGGAAGCGCCATCAAGAAACGCGAAGACACACACAAAATGGCGGAAGCCAACAAAGCGTTCGCGCATTTTCGCTGGTAAGATTCGCGGGAATCGTGAGTATTCTGTTTTTCAAGTTTTGATCCCCAAAGGATTTCATCTTAATTGATCAGAATCATTGCAGTTTTGAGTTGATAACCTGAAGTGTGCTGTTGCGAGCAATCTCCACTCGCCTTGAGAGAAAAGCACGTCGGGTTTTCTCTTGAGTAAAGTGGAGTTTTTTATGTCTATGAATATCGATCTAGCAAAAATCAGAAATATCGGCATCATGGCGCATATTGATGCCGGCAAAACAACCACGACCGAGCGTATTCTTTTCTATACCGGAAAGATTCACCGCATGGGCGAAGTCCATGACGGCGCGGCTACGACGGATTGGATGGAGCAGGAACGCGAGCGCGGTATCACCATTACCTCCGCAGCGATTTCGTGTCAATGGAAGAATCATCGCATTAATATTATTGACACCCCCGGCCACGTCGATTTTACTATCGAAGTCGAGCGCTCGTTGCGCGTTCTTGACGGCGCGGTTGCACTGTTTTGCGCAGTCGGAGGCGTGGAGCCGCAATCCGAGACGGTTTGGCGTCAAGCCGACCGTTACCGCGTTCCGCGCATTGCGTTCATCAACAAAATGGATCGCGTCGGCGCAGATTTTTATGGCGCTATTCAAATGATCAAAGAACGTTTGGGCGCCAACGCCGTGCCGCTGCAAATCCCCCTGGGTGAGGGCGAGCTGTTTACAGGCCTGATCGATTTGATTCGCATGAAAGCGGTGGTGTATACCGACGAAGCGCTGGGCAAAGAGTGGGAAGAGCTTGATATACCGGCGGAACTGGCCGACAAGGCTAAGGAATATCGCACGATTCTCCTCGAAGCGGTTTCGGATTACGACGATTCGTTGCTGGTTAAATACCTGCACGATGAGCCAATTGGAGAAGAAGAAATTCGCGCGGCCATTCGCAAGGCAACGATTGATGTCGGCATGGTTCCGGTTTTGTGCGGTTCCGCTTTCAAAAACAAAGGTGTGCAACGCCTGCTTGATGCCGTTACTTTTTATTTGCCTTCTCCGAAGGACATGCCTGACACCAAGGGCACACACCCGAAAAATAATGATGAACTATTCCGGAAGCCGCTCCCCTCGGAGCCCTTTTCGGCGCTGGCGTTCAAAATTATGACCGACCCTTATGTCGGCAAGCTTACCTATTTTCGCGTTTATTCCGGCAAAGTCGATGTTGGCAGTTATGTGTACAACAGCACGATTAAGCACAAAGAACGAGTTGGCCGCTTGCTGCTCATGTCGGCGAACAAACGTGAAGATATCGAGTTCGCGCAAGCCGGAGACATTATCGCGGCGGTCGGACTCAAGAATACGCGGACCGGCCACACGCTCTGTGATGAGAAGAATCAAATTATCTTGGAATCGATGCATTTCCCGGAGCCGGTGATTTCCGTTGCGATCGAACCAAAAACCAAGGCCGATCAAGATGCTCTGGGTGAGTCACTCGCCAAACTTGCGGAAGAAGATCCCACCTTCAAAGTCCGTACGGACGATGAAACCGGGCAGACCTTGATTTCCGGTATGGGTGAGTTGCATCTGGAGATTTTGGTTGACCGTCTGCTGCGCGAATTCAAAGTTCATGCGAATGTTGGCAAGCCGCAAGTCGCCTACAAAGAAACCATCCGCAAGAAAGTGGAAGCGGTGGGCAAGTTCATTCGTCAAAGCGGCGGCCGCGGCCAATATGGCCACGTTGTCATCGAGCTTGAGCCGAATGAGCCCGGCAAAGGTTTTGAATTTGAAAACAAGATCATTGGCGGTGTTATTCCGCGTGAATATATCAAGCCGACGATGGAAGGCATTCAGCAGGCCCTGCAAAACGGCGTGCTGGCCGGTTATCCCGTGGTTGATGTCAAGGCCAGTCTAATCGATGGCTCGTATCACGATGTCGATTCTTCGGAAATGGCCTTTAAAATTGCGGGTTCCATGGCTTTCAAAGAAGGCGCGAAAAAAGCCTCGCCGGTGTTGCTGGAGCCGGTTATGGATGTGGAAGTTGTCGTGCCGGAAAGCTACATGGGCGATGTCATGGGCGATCTGAACTCGCGGCGCGGGCGTATTCGCGGCATGTTTCCGCGCAGCGATGCGCAAGTGATTGCAGCGACCGTTCCGCTGAGCGAGATGTTCGGATATGCCACAACGTTGCGCTCGATCACGCAGGGGCGCGCGATTTATACCATGCAATTTTCGCATTATGATCAAGTGCCGCAGTCGATCGCAGACACGCTAACGGAAAGTGTTAAAAGTCAAAAATAAATTGATCCCGCTGCGGCGGGGTCGCTCAACCATCTGAAGTTGTCAAAAATGATTGATCCCAAAGTCCCATCGGGAGGATTGATTCATGGCTAAACAAAAGTTTGTGCGCAGCAAGCCGCATGTGAATATCGGCACGATTGGCCACGTTGATCACGGCAAAACCACGTTGACTGCGGCCATCACGCAAGCGCTCGAAAAGAAGGGTCTCGCTCAATTCAAGAGCTATGATCAGATTGATAACGCGCCGGAAGAAAAGGCGCGTGGTATCACGATCAATACCGCTCACGTTGAGTATGAAACCGACGTTCGTCACTACGCCCACGTCGACTGCCCTGGCCACGCGGATTATGTGAAGAACATGATCACGGGCGCCGCGCAGATGGACGGCGCGATCCTGGTGGTGAGTGCGGCAGACGGCCCCATGCCCCAAACGCGTGAACACATCTTGTTGGCGCGGCAAGTCGGTGTGCCGTACATCGTCGTCTTTTTGAACAAGGTCGACATGGTCGACGATCCTGAGTTGTTGGAATTGGTTGAACTGGAACTGCGCGACTTGCTCAAGCAGTATCAATTCCCCGGCGACGAGATTCCGATCATCCGCGGCAGCGCGTTGGAAGCGCTCAGCAGTCCGGGCGATCCCGCCAAAAACAAGGCGTTGTTTGATTTAATGGACGCCGTCGACAAATATATTCCGACGCCTGTGCGTGATATTGACAAACCGTTCTTGATGCCGGTGGAAGACGTCTTCTCGATCACCGGCCGCGGCACCGTCGGCACCGGTCGTATTGAGCGCGGCAAGATCAAAGTTGGCGAAGAAGTGGAAATCGTAGGCTTGGGTGAAAAAGGCTCAAAGCCGAAGAAAAGCGTGGTCACCGGCGTGGAAATGTTCCGCAAATTGCTCGATTCCGGTGAAGCCGGCGACAATGTGGGCTTGTTGCTTCGCGGCGTGAACAAGGAAGAATTGGAACGCGGTATGGTTATCGCGGCGCCAGGTTCGATTACGCCGCACACCAAATTTTCCGCGGAAGTCTACGTTTTGAAAAAGGAAGAAGGCGGCCGCCATACACCGTTTTTCAACGGTTACCGTCCGCAATTCTATTTCCGCACCACGGATGTGACCGGCGTTGCTCATTTGCCGGAAGGCGTTGAAATGGTTATGCCGGGCGACAACATTACCATGGAAGTAGAATTGATTTCCCCGATCGCCATGGAAGAAGGTCTACGCTTCGCTATTCGCGAAGGTGGTCGCACCATCGGCGCCGGCGCGGTGGCGAAAATCAGGGAATAATGAAAAAACTGACAGCGTGGCCCGCGTAAGAAATTGGGCATCGTGCAGCAAGCGATGCCCTTTGTTTTGTTGGGATGGCCCAAGAAATCCTGTTGGTATGAAGAACATTTGAAATGCGGAGTGAGTTCGTCGTGGTTGGACAAAAGATACGAATCAAGCTGAAGGCGCATGATCATCGGTTGATCGATAAGTCGACAGATAAGATCATTCGAACGGCGAAGCAAACGGGCGCTGCGATTTCTGGGCCGATACCTCTTCCCACGAAGCGTTCCATTTACACGGTTTTGCGCTCGCCGCATGTTGACAAAAAATCGCGCGAGCAATTCGAAACGCGTATTCACAAACGGTTGATAGATATTCTCAATTCAAATCCCAAAACCGTTGATGCGCTGATGAAGCTGGAGTTGCCCGCCGGCGTCGATGTCGAAATCAAAGTCTGAGCGTGCAGGCGTTAGTTAAATTTTGCAAAGGCGATTATGACTGGGTTGATCGGTAAAAAACTAGGGATGTCACGTATTTTCGATGATAAAGGAAATAGCGTGCCGGTGACGGTGATTCAAGCCGGACCGTGCTACATCTCCGACATTCGTACCCAGCAGAAACATGGTTACGATTCGCTGCAACTCGGTTTTGCAGAAAAACGCAAGAAGAAAATCAATAAAGCGGAAGCCGGGCACTTTGCCAAGGCCAACATTCCGGTGGCGCAACACGTGCGAGAATTTCGCGACTTTGACGATATCGCCAATTTCAAACTGGGCGATGTCATTAAAGCCGATCTTTTTAAAGTCGGCGATGTCGTGAAAGCGATTGGCATGAGCAAGGGCAAGGGTTTTCAAGGCGTGGTGAAACGCCACCATTTCGGCGGCGGCTCCGTGACGCACGGTCAAAGTGATCGCATGCGCGCGCCGGGTTCGGTGGGCGGCAGTTCCTACCCTTCGAGGGTTTGGAAGGGCATGCGCATGGCCGGACGCATGGGCGGCGATCGTGTGACGACGAAGAATTTGAAAGTCGTCAAGGTGGATGCTGAGAATAATATTCTGATGCTGCGCGGCAGTGTTCCAGGCGCGAATCAAGGAATCGTTATCATCTCCAAGTGAGAATGACATGCAAGTCGAGGTATATACAAAAGACGGCCAAAAATCCGGCAAAACGATTACACTGCCGGATGAGGTATTCGGTATCGAGCCGAATCGCCACGTGATTTACCTGGCGGTGAAAGCGCAGCAAGCCAATCAACGGCAGGGCACGCACAAGACCAAAACGCGCAAGGAAGTCAGCGGCGGCGGCAAGAAACCGTGGAAGCAAAAAGGCCGCGGTGTGGCGCGCGCCGGCTCGATTCGCTCGCCGCTTTGGGTGGGCGGTGGCCGCGTCTTTGGCCCGCAACCGCGTGATTACAGCCAATCGATCAATCAGAAAGTCAAGAAATTGGCGCGCAAATCCGTGTTGTCGTTGAAAGCCCAATCGGGTGAACTTGTGGTGGTGGAGGATTTCACCCTGGAGAGCGGCAAGACGAAGGATATGACGGCGATTCTCAAAAATTTTGGTGCGGACAAGATCAAATCCGTTCTGCTCGTTCCGCAAGCGGATTCATCCTTGTTGCGCGCCAGCCGGAACCTTTATAAAATGAAATTGCAAGTTGGCCCGGAGGCTTCGACGTTGGATTTGCTCGACTGCCAGAAATTATTCATTCAAGAAAGCGCGGTGTCACGCATCGCGGGAGTGTTGCAGGCATGAGAACGCCGGAAGAGATTTTGCGCCGCCCGCTGTTGACGGAAAAAATCCTGCTCCTCAGCGAGGAAAAGGACGATGATAAGAAGAAACACCGCAACAAATACGGCTTCGAAGTGCTGGCTGACGCCAATAAATTTGAAATCAAACGCGCCGTGCAGAAAAAATTCAACGTAAATGTGGTTGATGTGAATATCGTCAACATCAAGGGCAAGAGCAAGCGCATGAACACGCGGCGCGGCGTGACGTTTGGCCGCCGCCGGGACTATAAAAAAGCTCTCGTCACGCTTCAGGAAGGCCAGAAAATCGATTTCTACGCGGGCGCAGCTTCCTGATAAAGAGTCAAATTGCCCGGCAGCGGGCAAGGTTAATCGATCAATAAAGGTTTTTGAAAATTGCCTCTGCCGAGGCGAACCGATAGAAACAGATTAGGGTTCATCATGCCGATCAAAACATTCAGGCCGTTGACACCGAGCTTGCGTTACCGCACGGTTTCCACGTTTGAAGAGATCACCAAGTCGAGGCCGGAAAAGTCTCTGCTTGCGCCTCTGAAAAAATCCGGCGGGCGGAATAATTTGGGCAAGCTGACGAGCCGGCACCGCGGCGGCGGCCATAAGCGCGCATATCGCATCATTGATTTCAAGCGCGAAAAAGACGGCATTCCCGCCAAGGTTGTTGCGATTGAATATGATCCGAATCGCTCGGCGCGCATTGCACTGTTGCATTATGCCGACGGCGAGAAGCGTTATATTCTCGCGCCGATTGGGCTGAATGTTGGCGACACCGTGTCTTCCGGTCCGAACGCTGAGATTCGTCCGGGAAATTCACTGCCCTTGAGCAATATTCCTCTGGGCCTCACGATTCACAATGTGGAGTTGCGCCAGGGCCGGGGCGGCCAACTGGGCCGCAGCGCGGGCACCGCGATTCAGCTTGTGGCGCGCGAGGGCAATTATGCGCAGATCAAGCTGCCCTCCGGAGAAGTGCGCATGGTGCGCGTGGAAAATCGCGCGACGATTGGGCAGGTGGGAAACACCGATCATGAGAATATTACGTGGGGCAAAGCCGGGCGCTCGCGCTGGTTGGGTTGGCGTCCGCATGTGCGCGGCGTGGTGATGAATCCGGTTGATCACCCAATGGGCGGCGGTGAAGGACGAAGCTCCGGCGGCCGCCATCCTTGTTCGCCCTGGGGCCAGAAGGCAAAAGGATTGAAGACGCGCACGCGCAAGAAGGCCTCAAGCAAATACATTATCAAATCACGCAAGGGTTTGAGTTTAAATAAATCTTTATAGAGGTTGAAATCGCATGCCGCGCAGTGTCAAAAAAGGTCCATACGTCGATCAAAATCTGTTGAAGCGCGTCACGGAGATGAATAAGCGCAACGAGCGTAAAGTCATCAAAACGTGGGCGCGGCGCTCGACGATTAGCCCGGAATTCGTGGGGCATACTCTGGCCATTCATAATGGCAATAAATTCATTCCCGTGTTCATCAGTGAGAACATGGTCGGCCATAAGCTCGGTGAATTTGCGTTGACACGTACGTTTCGCGGGCACGCCGGAAAATCTGCGACGGAAAAGACCGCAAAAGTAAAAGCCGCCCCCGGCGCCACAGCTTAAGAGAGATTGGATCGTTATGGAAGCACGTGCCAAATTACGTTACTTGCGCATGTCGCCGCGAAAAGTCCGGCGAGTCATTGATCTCGTCCGCGGCAAAGGCGTCGAAGAAGCGTTGAACATTTTGCATTTTACCCGCAAACGCGCCGCGCTGCCGATTGAGAAAACTATTCGTTCTGCGGTGGCGAATTATATCGAAGGTACGGAAACCAAGAAGGCGGACACGGAAGATTTGTTTGTGATGCAGGCGTTTGTCGACGGCGGCTTCACCATGAAGCGTTTTCGTGCCGGCTCGATGGGACGCGCCTCGCGCATTCGCAAACGTTCTTGCCATATTACCGTCGTGGTGTCCGACGGCGAAGCAGTTGAACAGCAAGCCAACTAGAGTTTAGGAGGTCTTTTGGGTCAGAAAACCAATCCCATCGGTCTGCGCCTCGGTATCGTGCGTGACTGGGAATCGAATTGGTTCGGTGGGCGTAATTTTCAAACGAAGCTGAAAGAAGATTTGCATTTACGCCGCTACGTGCGCAGCCGGTTGCAACGCGCCGGCGTATCGATGATTCAGATCGAACGCGATCCCTCCGACAAGAGAATCACGGTCACGATTCACACGGCCCGCCCGGGTATCGTGATCGGACGCAAAGGCTCGGAGGTCGACAAGCTGAAAGAAGAGCTGCAGCGCGTCACGAAAAAAGAAATTCAACTGAACATCAACGAGATCAAGCGGCCGGAATTGGACGCGTATTTGGTGGCGGAGAATATCGCGCACCAGCTCGAAGCCAAAATTTCGTTCAAGCGCGCGATGAAAAAGGCGATTACCGGCACGATGCGCATGGGCGCCGAGGGTGTGCGTGTGTTTTGCGCGGGCCGGTTAGGCGGCGCGGAAATGGCGCGCACCGAACAGTATAAAGAAGGCCGCATTCCGCTGCACACACTGCGCGCCGACATTGATTTTGCGCGCGCGACTGCGAAAACGACCTACGGCACGATCGGGGTCAAAGTATGGATCTGTCGCGGTGAGATCATCGGCGACCGCCGGATGTGAGCAAGGAGACGATAACCAATGTTAATGCCGAAACGAGTCAAATTTCGCAAGCAGCAACGCGGCCGCATGAAAGGCGCGGCGCAACGCGGCAGTCAAATCGCGTTTGGAGAGTTCGGCCTGAAGGCGACTGAGCCCGCCTGGATCACAGCGCGCCAATTGGAAGCCAGCCGAGTCGCCATGACGCGCAGTCTCAAGCGCGGCGGCAAAGTTTGGATTCGCGTTTTCCCGGATAAACCTGTCACCGAAAAACCGGCGGAAACCCGCATGGGAAAAGGCAAGGGCACGCCGGAATATTGGGTCGCCGTTATTAAGCCGGGACGAATATTGTTCGAGATCGGCGGTGTGGAAAAGAGTGTTGCGCAAGAAGCGATGCGGCTGGCCGCGCACAAATTGCCGATCAAGACGCGCTTTGTCAGCGCCAGCGATTTTGGCAAGTAGATCACGAATCCCGCTTTCTAACTTTGTAAACGAACAGGCCGTACGCCATGAAGATGCACGAAATCAAAGAATCGACGCCGGCAGATTTGGAGCACAAGCTCAAAGATCTCCTGGAAGAGTACCAAAACTTCCGTTTTCAGCATGCCACACGCCAATTGGACAATCCCATGCGGCTGCGCATGATTCGCCGCGACATTGCGCGCTTGAAAACGGTTTTGCAGGAATATCGTACAGGCCGGCGCGCCCCGCGCGGAGCAACCACGTAACCATTCAGTTCAGCGAAGAGCCATATATGGAAAATACTGCGACAGGTCAAACCTCGCGACGCCAGCGTAAAACAAAAATTGGCAAGGTCGTCAGCAATAAAATGAATAAAAGCGTCGTCGTCAGCGTCGAGCGCGTGGTGCGTCATGCGTTGTACAAAAAGTATTACAAGCAAACCTCCAAGTTCATGGCGCATGATGAAGAAAATTCCGCGGGCATTGGCGACACGGTTTTGATTATGGAGACCCGCCCGCTCAGCAAGAATAAGCGCTGGCGGCTGGTTGAAATTTTGAACAAAGCCAAGTGAGTTTGGACTTCACCGCGAGACGCCGAATTTTTCGGCATGAGCACATTTGAATAACCTCGAAAGGTACCGCCAGTTGCTAGCCTGGTAACATTAGCATTGACGGGAGTGAAAAATGGTACAAGAATATACAAGACTGAATGTTGCTGACAATACCGGGGCTAAAAAAGTCATGTGCATCCGCGTGATGGGCGGCAGCAAGCGCCGGTACGGCTCGGTGGGAGATATTATCGTCGTGGCCGTTAAATCTGCGGCCCCGGGCGGCACCATTAAGAAGGGCGACATCAGTCACGCCGTGATCGTGCGCACCAAACGCGAAGTGCGCCGGAAAGACGGGTCTTACATCCGGTTTGATGAGAATGCCGCGGTGTTGATCAACGAAGAAAAAGAGCCCAAAGGCACCCGCATCTTTGGCCCGGTTGCGCGCGAGTTGCGCGATAAACAATACATGAAAATCATTTCTCTGGCTCCGGAAGTATTATAATCAAGGCATTGCGGTAAGGAATAAAGCTCATGAGAATACGCAAAAATGATATGGTGGTCGTGATTAGCGGCGATCAACGCGGCCGGCAAGGACGAGTGCTGAAGGTTTTTCCGGAGAAGAACCGGGTGATCGTTGAAGGTGTGAATCTGATCAAGCGGCACACGCGCCCCAGCCAAAAAAATCAGCAAGGCGGCATCATTGAAAAAGAAGGGCCGGTGCATGTGTCGAACGTCATGTTGATTGATCCCAAGCAGGGCATTCCGACGCGTGTTGGCGTCCAGATGATTAAAAATTCCGATAAAACCTCGAGAAACCGTGTGCGTGTCGCGAAAAAAAGCGGCGAGATTATCGTTGAAAGTAGGGTGAAGTAATGGCCGAGAAGTCCAAAGAAAACGCCCAGAAGGGTAAATCCAAAAACGCAGGTTCGGCGCCGGCCGGCAAAAAGGCGGCCCCGGCCAGCGAGGCGAAAGTAGAAAAGGATAAAAAAGAAGCGCTGCCCGCTGACTACCTTCCGCAATTGTTTGCCATGTACCGCAACGAAATTGTTCCAGGATTGATCAAGCGCTTCAATTACCGCAATAAGATGCAAGTGCCCCGGCTCGCGAAGATCATCATCAACATGGGCGTGGGCGATGCGGTGGATGATCAAAAATATCTGGATGCGGCGGCGGCTGATATGGAAATCATCACCGGCCAGAAGCCAATTATTACGCGGGCGAAGAAATCGATCTCGAATTTTAAGTTGCGTGAGAACATGCCGATTGGCTGCATGGTCACGCTGCGCCGCTGGCGCATGTATGAATTTCTCGAACGCTTTATTTCGATAGCCGTGCCGCGTATCCGCGATTTCCGTGGGCTGCCCGACAAGGCCTTTGATGGTTTCGGCAATTACACCATCGGCGTCAAGGAGCAGATCATCTTTCCTGAAATCAATTATGACAAGGTGACGAAGATTCGCGGCATGAACATTACATTCGTGACGACTGCGAAAAGCGACGAAGAAGCTTTTGAGCTGCTCGCCGGTTTCGGGATGCCGTTCCGCAGAAAGTAAAAATTGACCTTCTTAAGTTAGGGATTGAACGTGGCAAAAAAGTCCATGCGGGCGAAGCAACAGCGCACGCCCAAATTTTCCACCCGGCGTTATAATCGGTGCATGCAATGCGGCCGGCCGCGCGCGTATTATCGCCGGTTCGGCCTGTGCCGTATCTGTTTTCGATCCTTGGCGCTCGACGGTAAAATTCCGGGCGTCACGAAGGCGAGCTGGTAAGTCATAGTGCGAGAACAAGAGCAGGAATTATGCAGACTGATCCTATTTCCGATTTTTTAACGAGAATTCGCAACGCCGGCAAGGCGAAACACGCCAGGGTGGATATTCCCGCCTCGCGTGCAAAAATCAGCATTACAAAAATTCTCCATCGTTACGGCTACGTCAACGATTATCTCATCATTGAAGACGGCAAGCAAAACGTCATACGGATTTTTCTCAAGTATGACGAACAGGAAAAGCATGTGATTCGCGGTTTGCGCCGGATCAGTGTGCCGGGTTTGCGCAAGTATGTGAGCGTCAGGAGTTTTCCGAGAGTGTTCAACAATTACGGCCTCGCCATACTTTCAACGCCGAAAGGCATCATCACTGACCGGGATGCCAGAAAGTATCACGTGGGCGGCGAAGTTTTATGTTACGTGTGGTAAAAACGAAAAGGGATTATCCGTGTCGCGCGTAGGCAAGAAAATCATTCAGATACCGGCCGGCGTCAAGGTTTCGGTTGACGGCCATTCCGTCAAGGTCAAAGGCCCCAAGGGCGAATTGTCTTGCGATTTTCATCCGCAGATCGGTGTGCGCATTGAGGATTCCACCCTCAGCGTTACCCGCCCGAATGATGAAAAAATGTTCAAGGCGATGCACGGTTTGTATCGGGCGTTGATCAGCAATATGGTTCTCGGCGTGACGACCGGCTTCGAAAAGAAGTTAGAAATCGTGGGCGTCGGCTATCGCGCCGAAATGAAAAGTAAACGATTACTGCTGCAAATCGGCTACGGCCATGCGATTCTGTTTCTGCCCCCCGAGGGCGTGACGATTACATGCGAGACGCCGAATAGCATCAAAGTCAGCGGCATCGATAAAGGCTTGGTGGGACAAGTTGCTGCAAAGATTCGCTCGTTTAGGCCGCCAGAGCCATACAAAGGAAAAGGAATCAAGTATATCGACGAAGTGGTACGTCGGAAAGCCGGTAAAACGGCGGCATAATTGATTTCGCTTCAGTTTGTAGTGAACGGGCTGATTGTCGGGTGAAACATGGTGTTTGCCCAAAGTTAATTGACAAACTGATGAAACTCATCTGGGAGAGGTCATGGGATTCAAGCGTATCGCCCCTCGTATGCGGCGGGATAAAAAAAGAAAAACGTTCCGCTTCCGTAAGAAAGTTTACGGCACGCCGGGACGCCCCCGCTTGGTTGTTTTTCGCAGTCTGAAGAATATTTATGCGCAGTTGATTGATGACAATGCGAAGAAGACGATAACGACGGTGTCCACCGTCAGCAAGGAAATTCGAGAAGACATCAAGAAGGCCGAAACAAAAGTGCAAGCCGCCAATATTGTTGGCCGCGCCCTGGCGCAGAAGGCGCAAGAGATGAATATCAAAAGCGTCGTATTTGATCGCAGCGGTTATGTCTATCATGGCCGTGTGAAAGCTCTCGCTGATGGCGCCCGGCAAGGCGGGCTACACTTTTAACGGAGAACTATGGTACGTAAAGAAAAAATCAGCTCGGGTGAGTTGGAACTGAAAGAGCATGTCGTCGCCGTGAATCGCACGGCGAAAGTCGTCAAGGGTGGACGGCGTTTCGGTTTCAATGCGATCGTTGTGGTGGGCGACGGCAGAGGGCATGTCGGCTGCGGCTTGGGCAAGGCCAAGGAAGTTACCGACGCCATCTCCAAAGGCGCTGAAGACGCAAAGAAAAATCTCGTGCGCGTGCCGGTGTTGAACGGCACTCTGCCCCACGAGACGCAGGGCAAATATGGCGCAGGCAAAGTCTTTTTGAAACCCGCTTCTCCCGGCACCGGCGTGATTGCCGGCGGCGCGGTGCGCGCCATCATGGAAGCAGCCGGCATTCAAAACGTACTCTCGAAATCATTAGGCTCGGCCAATCCTCACAATGTCGTCAAAGCGACGATGAATGCGTTGAGCAATATTGTCGATGCTTCGGAAGTTGCGCGGCGCCGGGGATTGAGCGTTCGTGAAATGTTTACCCGCACCATGAGCGAAGACGGTGAAGTGATATCATGAGCACGGAAAAGAAATTAAAAGTCACCCAAGTGCGCAGCGTCATCGGCCATCTGCAAAAGCAGAAACTGACCATGAAAGCCCTGGGTTTGAGGCGCATCCGGCATTCGGTGGTTCATCAAGACACGCCGCAGATTCGCGGCATGCTGGACAAAGTGAAACATCTGGTCAAAATTGAGCAAGCTTAGTCACGACTCATTTAGCACAAGCGAGCAGTCATGAATTTATCCAATTTGACATACGCCAAAGGCTCACACAAAAAAGCCAAACGAGTCGGGCGCGGCGAAGGCTCCGGGCATGGCGGCACCTCGACACGCGGCCATAAAGGGCAATATTCCCGTTCCGGTTCGAAAAGAAGGCCGTGGTTTGAAGGCGGGCAGATGCCGCTGCAACGCCGCATTCCCAAACGAG
>SZPB01000128.1 GCA_030263535.1 Cytophagia bacterium CHB2 | reverse complement strand
GGTTATGGGCGTGCGAATCAAGCGCACCAGGTGATGGCCTTCCGCGCGCAGCGCCTGAATCAAAGCCGAGCCGATCAATCCCGTCGAACCGGTGATTAAAATCTTCATCCGCTCCTCCGTTGCTAAGTACCCTTGAAAAAAAATCGCTATTTTCTTCCAACCAGCCGCATATACGTCGCTTCATCAAAACCAACGATCAGCGTGCGTCCTTTGCGTATCACCGGCGCGCGCAAATTGCCGGTGCGCCCGATCAACAAATTTGTGAGCGTATCTTCGTCCGGTTTGTCCTTTTTCAAATTCACGTGAATCACCTGCCGGCCCTTGGTGGCGTAGATTTCATCCACTTGTTTCGCCAGGCGCAACGCCTCTTGCTTTGAAACCGCCACTTTTTTGGCGCTCACTATTTCTGCAGAGGCAATCTTATGCTTCGCAAGGAACTCTTGCGTTTTTGCACACGTGTCTCAACTCGGGCGATGATAGTGCCAATCGATTCTCGACATCAGCATTCTCCCTATCGTTTAAACCTCGATGCGCTGCCAGGAAATAAGAATCTTCAGACAAAAAATGAATGCGCAAGAACGCTTTGCGTGTTCTTGCGTCTTCAGCCCGACTCTGCCCAGCGATGTTGTGCGCAAAGTCAAAAACATTAAGTGCAGTTCAATATAAATTGTGCGGGAGGGAATAGCAAGAGAGGGTTACGCCGGGCCACAAATTCAAACGCAATAAAAGATCGCACAGCTTGTGCGGCAGCAACAATGGTCGCATGTTACTTCGCCGGCAGTGAAGAGGCAAAAGCAATAGCCCGTTTCAGCCATTTTTCTAAAGCTCCGTCCGTGCGCAAGCCTTTCGGATCGACGTAGACAAAGCCTCGCAACGGGCGCCCGGTGAAATCCATGGGCCGGGCATGCGGCTCTTTGAGCATCATTTCATATTGCCCGGGAGGGACACGAACCATCAAAGTATCTTTGACGATCCCGCAGCACATGTTGCCGTTCAGCATGAAGGCAAGCCCGCCGAACATTTTCTTTTCAACAATGTCTTTGCGATGCGCCAGCCGCTTGCGAATGCGGCTGGCGAGTTTGTCATTATAAGCCATAAGCTTTTTTCTTCATTATCGGAGTAATAGCATCTTGCGAGTTGCTGAACGATGAGCATGTGAGGCTGCCTTGCCGGTTTCCATGCGGTAGAGATAAACCCCGCTGACCAGTCCGCGGCCGTCAAACGTGAGACGGTGTGTCCCGGCCGGCATCTGCTGCTGCACCAGGTTTTGAATCTCCTGTCCGCTGAGATCATAAATTTTGAGCGTGACCATTTGCGCCGTTGGCAGGGTAAACGCAATGGTGGTTTGCGGATTGAAGGGGTTGGGAAAGTTTGGATGCAGCGCAAACTCTTTTGGTAGCGTAATCGCTGCTTCTTCGTCGGAAACATTGACTGCCGGCTCGTCTGGCGGCTTGAAGCCATATTGCGAGGTATGCCAGCGGTCGTGGCCGAACATGGGCCAGGGAAAGCGCTCTTCGATATAGGGCACGCCGGGGATGGTCCAAACCGTGAGCCAGGTTTCCCGGTCGTCAGAAACGATCACAATGTCTGTATTACCATCATTCTGCAAATCTGCCAGCGCCACGGTATTATTGCTGGCAAATTCGCGAGGATACAGAGGCGACCAGGCTAGGCTGGAGCCATCGTGATGAAATGCGTAAACTCGGCCCAGCCACTGGCCCTCGACCAAGTTTGCCTGATTGTTGTTGATGAAGATTTCCAGAAGGTTGTCTCCATCCACATCGCCCACGGCGGGGCTGGCCTCGATTGATCGAAAAACCAACGTGGAATCCACGGCTTTGAGGCTGACCGGCCACCCTGAGACCAAAGTGCCGTCACTCTCCCACGCCACCACATGGTCAAAAAGATCCCCAAAGATCAATTCCAATTCACCGTCAGCGTCAATGTCTGCCACGGCCGGCGCCGCTCCTATGGATACCAGGGAGTCCGGCCCGGCAGTGTGTTGTGGCCACCCTGGCATTGAGGTACCATCATGACGGTAGAGGGCGGCAAATCCGACGTCACTGGGAAGCGTACTATGAGCGCCGACGGCGATTTCAAGCAAGCCGTCACGATTGATATCCACCAGAATTGGATTGCACAGGACTGTAAAAACGTATCCTTTGGGCGTGGTCACCGGCCAGCCGGGCAGAATGTTGCCCTGAGCATCCCAAATATGTAAGCGGCCAAGGCTTTGGCGGCGATCGGGTTGCGTAATATATTGTGAGGCGACCACGATCTCGGGTTTGTTATCAGCATTGATGTCGCCAACAGCCACCTTGGAAAGAGCGTAAAAAGGCGTCACGTCTTGCGGCCAACCTGGTAGGACGGCGCCGGCATGATTAAAAGCGTAGGTTTTGCCGCCAAAACTTGCAATGATTTCCAGGCCCCGGTCTCCGTCCAGATCATAGAGCGTGATGGCCGCGTTCCCCAACTCTAACGCGATGGGAAACCCCGTAAGCAGACTGCCGGCCGCATTCCAGGCATACAAAAAACTTTTTCTGGCAGGGCCATTGCGATCAAAGGTAACAATGTCCAAAACTCCATCGGCATCGATATCCCCCACAGCCGGGGAGTTATGCGTCTGATATGTCGTGGTTTGAGGCCAGCCCGGCAACGCACGCCCGTCGTGCTGGATGACATGTACTTGATTGCTGCTGGCGAGAATGATTTCCAGAGCACCGTCTCGATTAAGATCGGCAAGAGTGGGACCCTCAAACGAATTGAAACCAGGATCGGCCTCGATTAGTATTGGAAATCCCTCGGAAATGATCGGAACGGGTTGAGCGTGAGATACGGAGGGCTGGCAAATCAAAGCAATGCTCAGGCTTAAAAACAATGAGTAGGGGAGTGATTTCAAGCGAACCATGAGTTGACTCCTTGCAAATGCGGGCTGCCGCCGAAATGACGTCAGCCTCGAAAATGGCTTTGGCCAATTGGCCCAATGACACGAAAGCAAACCGGCTTGTGCTCAGTAAGCGTTGTTCAGCACAATGTCTTGTTCGGTTATGGGAGCCTGCGTGTGAGACACGTTGTTTACCTCGCCAAACGTACCGATCTGGTCGTCTGCTTCCAGGCGATAGCTCCCGGTTGGGAAGTTTTCATCATCGCCGCGGATTGCATAGTGGCCGTCAGTTCCGTCTAAAGTCTTTTGACCTCTTAATGAACCGTTCAAAAATACTTTGACGATTGTCCCAAAGGGTGCGGGATTACCGATGGTATACTTGACAGTTCCTTCAAACTGAACATTGCTAAAAAAACAGTATACCACCATTTTCATGAGGTTGCCTGTGCCAAAGCCAGATTGCGTTTCGTCACCGCCGCGGCAATGCCGCCAAAAAGCAACCCGACAATCACCGTGAATGCCATCCAAACGGTAAGCTGGGGAACGAGGCCAATGGCAACCCATTTTGTCAAAGGCGCGGTGTCGGGAAAGTTGGGCGGTGGCACGTCATAGTGTGTGCCCCAATTATTCAAGATGGCAATCAGCATGATGAGGGCGACGGGAATACGCGCCGCCAAACCATAGGTGAATAACACCGTGAAAAGCGAGGGCCAGGCTTTGCGCGCGACAATAAGGCCAGCGCCGGCAGCGACGATCATCCCCGCGAGAAATGGCAAACGTGAGCTTGCCAGGAATTTGATGCTGACCGCAAACAAAGCAGCAGAGACGGCAAGCGCGAGCAGGGAAAAACCAAAGAGGCGGCCCATTCCGGCAGGATGATCATTCGCCTTCAGTAATTTGCGGGCAAAGTAAAACCCGAAGATCGGAATCAGCCAGGAAATTCCCACCAGCGCTCCGCCGCCGCCTGCTTGTTTATTGAAAAGAACAGGTGCCCAGTTCATCAATTCGCCGGTCAAGCGCAGCAGCGTGATCGCAAGCGTAATCAACGCTGGCACAAGAATGAGATTCTTGAGATTCAATTTGTTGCTTGCATCCATGTGCTCCTCCTCACTCAGAATTTTAGAATGATTTGAACTGTGTG
The DNA here is from genome assembly GCA_030263535.1 of Cytophagia bacterium CHB2. Taxonomy (NCBI): domain Bacteria; kingdom Pseudomonadati; phylum Bacteroidota; class Cytophagia; species Cytophagia bacterium CHB2. The sequence goes on along the minus strand of SZPB01000128.1, from coordinate 11,541 downwards.
AAAAGCATAATGCTTTTTTGTCATTTTTGCCACTTCTTTCACAAAGCAACTCATGGCCAGAGGATTCATGCGATGCCGATTTTAAGTCAAACTTAAAACCGAAGCTCTTCGAGCAGCTTTAGACTTCCAGCCCAAATTTCTCTGCTGCTGCTGGCTTGTTTTTCGCCAGCATTTTGCGTATCATCAGCGCCATGAACAAAACCATTGCAGCCAAAATAGCCGAGCCCCCGGCGTTTCACCTTCCGCAGGAGGCGCAGCACGCCGACGCGCTGGCGCGCCTACTCTGGCGTGCGCATCATTACATGCGCGACAATGTGCGTCAAGCGCTGATCGAACAGTCGCAAGATGAACTAACTGCGGTGGCAGCGCAGGCCGAGGTGGATACGATTTACGGCATCGACACGATTGCCGAACACAGCTTGCTGGAATTTCTCGAACAGCATCAACAGGAGGCGCCGCCATTTTTGTTGGTGGGAGAGTTTGAAACCGGCGAAGCCATTCCGTTCGGCGCAGGCGCACCGCAATTCCGCGTGTTATGCGACCCGATTGATGGCACGCGCCTACTGATGTATGCCAAAGCGAGTGGCTGGATTCTATCCGGCATTCTTCCGGAAAAAGGCAACGACTCGCGCTTGGCCGACATTGTTTTTTCATTACAAACCGAGATTCCGATTCCAAAATATGCCTACATGGATACGCTCTGGGCGGCTGCGGGCAGCGGCGCATTCCGGTTGCGTGAAAACGTGCAGACGCAGCAATCGGCCATCATTCGATTGCACGCCGATCGTTCCTCCGATCTGCGTCACAGCTTCATTTCTTTTGTAAAATTATTTCCCCGCGGCAAAAAATGGGTGTCCGAGATCGAAGAAGATTTTTTGCGAATCGCGCTCGGTGAAGGCGCGAATGAACCAGCGAGTGTGTTCGAAGATCAACATCTTGCGACGGGCGGTCAAATCTATGCCTTGATTCTGGGGCAGAGCAAGCTGATTGTCGATATCCGGCCGAATTTCAATCAGATTTGGCGCAGCCGCACAGAACCCACCGTTCTTTGCGCCCATCCCTACGATCTTGCGGGCTGGCTGATTGCGCGCGAAGCCGGCGTCGCGATTCGCAATGTTGAGGGCGAGCCGTTCGACGGCCCGACGCACGCGACCGCGGAAATTGGCTGGATCGGTTTTGCCAACGAGGCGCTCGCCCGGCGTTATCAGGAAAACTTGCTCACCGTACTTCGCCAGCATGGAATTATTTGAACGCACGGACGCCTCTGCATGCCGAATTATTCCCCCTCACATTTCAAAAATTCCATTGCTGTTTTGGGCGGCATTCTGACGTTCTTCATCAGTCTTGCCGCCTATCTGCGCACACTTGCGTCTACGGTTTCGCTTTGGGATTGCGGTGAATTCATCACCTGCGCCTACATTCTCGGCATACCCCATCCGCCCGGCGCGCCATTGTATTTGCTTGTTGGGCGTTTGTTTACCATGCTTCCGCTCGGCGGCGAAGTGGCATGGCGCGTCAACCTCGTCTCCGCACTCGCAAGCGCGATGACAGTTTGGTTGACTTATTTAATCATCCTACAACTCATCCGCGCGTGCAAGCGCGAAACCTCTGACTGGCTCGAAGCCGCGGCTGCTTTCGTCGGCGCGCTGGCCTTGGCGTTTAGCGACAGTTTCTGGTTCAACGCCGTTGAAGCCGAAGTTTATGCGCTTTCAACCTGCTTAACGGCTTTGGTGATTTGGCTGGCATTGCGCTGGGCCTACACGCCGGAAACACGTTCGCCCTTGCGCTATCTCGTGCTCATCGCTTATCTCATCGCGCTGGCAGTTGGTGTGCACTTGCTCAATGTTCTAACAATTCCCGCGCTGCTTCTGCTGATTTATTTCAAGACCCGGCCGTGGCCGTGGTTCAAATGGCTGATGCTCTTCGCTCTGCTGGCGCTTGCCGCCTCCCTGCTTTTTACGGATATCCTAGAAAGCATAGCAGCCCTAGCGCCGGTTGCAAAACTCAGCGGCGCTTTTGCGCTGGCCGCGGCGCTGCTCATGCTGATCGTGGCGGCACAGCGGCAAACCAGGCATTTGCCGCGCTTATTGCTCACAGTTTTGTTCCTGCTGGGTCTTGGTTATTCAACGTATGTGACGGTGTTCATTCGCTCGAATCTCGATCCTGCCATTGACGAAAACGACCCGCAAACCTGGCCGCAACTCGTGAGCTATCTCAATCGCGAGCAGTATGGCCGTGAGGATCTTGCCGCACAATTAACCCAGCGCAAAGCTTCTTTTTGGGATTATCAAATTAAAGAGATGTATCTGCGTTATTTCAACTGGCAATTTTTTGGGCGCAGCGGCAATCCCGACTGGCAGCGTGTTACCCTGCAATGGCAGGGGTTGTGGGGTTTGCCGTTCTTGCTCGGCTGCGCCGGCTTGATTTATCATTTCCGCCGCGATTGGCGTGGCGCGAGCATTGTCGGTGTTTTGTTTGTCATGACCGGCATCGCGATTGTCATTTATCTCAATCAAACCGTGGGGCAGCCGCGTGAGCGCGATTACGCCTATGCCGGTTCTTATTTGGCTTTCGCCATCTGGATCGGCATGGGCGCTCAGGCCTTATTTGAAAAAGCGGCCGCCGCGCAATATCGCTCGACCATCGTCCAGCTCGGGCTGGCTTCGCTGCTCATTCTCGCTGGCCCGGTGAATTTGTTCCAGCACAATTTTCATCGCCACGATCGCAAGGGCAATTACGTTGCAGCGGATTATGCTTATAATTTACTCAGCACCTGCGCGCCGAATGCCATTCTTTTCACCAACGGCGATAATGATACCTTTCCGCTGTGGTATGTGCAATATGTCGAAGGCTTTCGCCGCGATGTCAGCGTCGTCAATCTCAGCCTGCTGAACACGCCGTGGTATGTGCGCCAATTGCAGACCCGCCCGCCCAAAGTTCCAATCGCTTTGCGATCCGGCGAAATCGATTCGTTGGGTTTATGGCCGTGGCCCGAGCCACAAATCATTCGGATTCCCATAACGAATCCGCAAGTTTGGGAGGAATACGACGCACGGGCGCGCGAAACCATACCGGATGATTCCGCCGCAATGGAACCTCCGGCCATGCAGCTCATCGTCGGCCCGACTTTTCAAGGCCGTTTCCTGCGGCCGCAAGATCGCATGATCTTCGAAATCGTCTCAGCCAATCAATTTCAACGCCCGGTTTATTTCGGCTTCAATGTGCCGGACGAAAACCTGGCAGGTTTGCAACCCTACCTCTGCACGGAGGGCATGGCGCGCAAGCTGCTGCCGGCGCCGGGCCACAACGAAGCACCGGACGTCATCAAAAAAAATGTCCTACAGGTCTATCGTTATCGCAATCTCGAGCATCCCAAAGTGTACCTCGATCAATATGAGACGGGATTGGCGGAAAGTTATCGGCACCATTTTCTCAAATTAGTCGTATACGAACTGCAACAAAATGCACGCGACGAGGCGTTGGCGCTTCTGCAAAAGCTCGAACAAATTATGCCAGAGAGAAAATTTCCGGTGCGAAACTTTGACAGCGCCCTGGTGCTGGCGCGCTATTACTGGCAAGCCGGCGATTCGGCCGGCGTGCAGGAACGCTTGCAGCAGGCGCAATACCGGCGCAACCTGTCACCGGAACAAAGACTGGATATTGCCAAATTTTATTGGCATCTTTTGCGCGACGGCGAACGCGCCCGCGAGGTGTTGGCGCAAATCTTGGATAAAACGCCGTCCTTTCAACCGGCAGTTGCGTTGCTTGCAGAAATTCAGAATGCGCCTTCGGCGAATCCGTCAGTCAAACCCAATTGAGCATTCGGCCATGGACAAAAAACAAGTCATCGAGATTCTCGAAGAAATCGGCACCCTGCTCGAACTCAAGGGCGAAAATCCCTTCAAGACGCGCGCGTATGAAAATGCCGCACGCGCTCTGCGCGGCGTCTCGGAGGATCTTAACGAACTGGTTGCCAGCAACCGCCTGCGCGGGATCAAGGGCATCGGTGAGGCCATCTCCGAAAAGATCACCACGCTGGTGACCACCGGCACGCTCAAATATTATGAAGAGCTGCGCCGTTCGTTTCCGCCGGGCATCATGGAGTTGCTGCGCATTCCCGGCCTGGGCCCGAAGAAGGCCAAGAAACTCTTGGATGATCTCGGCGTCGCTTCGATCGATGATCTGGAAAAGGCGTGCAAGGAAAATCGCGTGGCCAAACTCGAAGGCTTCAGCGCGAAGAGCCAGCAAAACTTGCTGGATGGCATTCAACAAATCCGCCAGTTTGCCAGTCGTCATCTTTATCATCATGCCGAACAGGCGGCGCGGCCGCTGTTCGAAGCGGTGAAGAAGCATGCAAAAGTGATTCGCGCGGAACTCGCCGGCAGCCTGCGCCGGCACAAAGAAACCATCAAAGATATTGACATTGTGGCGAGCTGCAAAGAAGCCGATCGCGCCGCGATTATGGATTTTTTTACCAAATTGCCCACGGTGCAGAACATCATCGCCAAGGGCGACACGAAAAGCAGCGTGTTGCTCGAAAACGGCATTGCCGCGGATTTGCGTTTGACAACAGACAAGGATTTTCCGTACCTTTTGCACCATCTCACCGGTTCAGCAGAACACAACATCGCGCTGCGCGGCCACGGCCAGAAGCTCGGCATCAAAGTGAGTGAATGGGGGTTGTTCAAAGGCGAAAAATTGATCCGCTGCAAGGATGAAACAGAAATCTTCGCGGCGCTAGGCATGAGTTACGTTCCACCGGAATTGCGCGAAGACATGGGCGAGCTTGACGCGGCGCTTCAGGATAAAATTCCCCGGCTCATTGAAAATGAAGATCTCAAGGGGGTGTTGCATTGCCATTCAACCTACAGCGACGGCGCGAACTCCATCCGCGAAATGGCGGAAGAATGCCGCCGCCTCGGTTTTGAGTATTTTGGCATTTGTGATCACAGCATGTCGGTTTATTATGCCAAGGGTTTGTCGCCGGAGCGCGTGAAGCAACAGCATAAAGAAATTGACAAACTCAACGCCGAGCTGAAAGGTTTTTATATTTTCAAGGGCACGGAATGCGATATTCTGCCGGACGGCAAACTCGATTACCCCGACAATGTTCTGGCGAGTTTTGATTTCGTGGTTGCCTCGATCCACAGCAGCATGAACATGACGGAAGAGCAGGCGACGAAACGCCTGATTAAAGCGATGGAGCATCCCGCGGTGAAAATCATCGGGCATCCCACCGGGCGCTTGTTGCTGGGGCGTGAGGGCTATCCCATCAATCATCGCAAAGTCATCGAGGCCGCGGCAGAGTTGGGGGTGAGCATTGAAATCAACGCCAGCCCGCACCGCTTCGACCTGGATTGGCGCTACTGCAAATATGCCGCTGAAAAAGGCGTGCAGATCAGCATCAATCCTGATGCGCATGAAGTCGCGGGCATTGCGGATATTTTCTACGGCGTCGGCATTGCGCGCAAAGGCTGGCTGCGCAAAAACGAGGTTCTGAATACAAAATCGACCAAAGAAATCGCGAAATGGTTTCGTGAAACGCGTTAGAGTGGAGTGAGAGATGAGTTCAAATGAAACTGCCGGCGGGCGTTTCTTCTGGGGAGGCATGCTGATTGTGTTCGGCATACTCATGCTATTGGATCGGCTCGACATCGTCAGCTTTGGGGAAGTGATTCGCAACTACTGGCCGTTGATTTTGGTGGCGATCGGCGCAAAATTGATTCTCTTTCCCAAAGCGCGTCAGGAAGCCACCATCACCTTCGAGCCCGGCGCCGAACCGGCCACTGTCAACTTCATCGACAATGCCGCCGTCAGCGATTACATCAACGAAAATCGCTTTATTGGCGATATTCACGTCAAAATTCAAAGCAACGATTTTAAAGGCGGCTCCGCTTCCACGTTTATTGGCGACCAGAAATTCGATCTCTCGGGCATTGCCATCACCGGCGGCGAACGCGCCTTTGTCGTCTCCGGCTTTATTGGCGATGCCACGATTATCCTGCCGAAATCCATTCCCTATGCCATTCAAGTGAACGCCGGTGTGGGCGATTTTGTGATTTTTGGCAGAAAAGAAGGGGGCATCGGCATCAACAAGTATTACAAATCGCCGGATTACGACAGCGCGACCTCCCGTTTGTATGTTCGCATTTCGTTTATGATCGGAGATGTCACGATTTTATGAAGCCGGCCCTCCCGCGCGCGGAACAGCTCCGGCGCATCCGCGTGTTGCGCAAACTGCGCCGGCTTTATCCGGATGCCGATTGCGCGTTGACGCATCACACGCCGTTTGAGTTGTTGGTGGCCACGATCCTGTCAGCGCAATCGACGGACAAAACCGTCAACGAAGTCACCCCCGCATTATTTCGCAAATACCCCACGCCTGCCGCTTTGGCGCAAGCGCGCCAGCCCGAACTGGAAAAACTGATTCATGCCACCGGTTTCTTTCGCAACAAGGCGCGCAATCTCATTGGCTGCGCGCAAGCGCTGGTGGCTAAGCACGGTGGTCACGTACCTTCCAGCATGGAGGAGTTGATTGCTTTGCCCGGTGTTGGCCGCAAAACCGCGAACGTGGTTTTAGGCAACGCCTTTGGCATCAATGACGGCGTCGTGGTTGACACCCACGTGCAGCGCATTTCACAACGTCTGGGCTTGACCGCGCAAAAGACGCCGGAAAAAATCGAGCGGGATTTGATGGCCATTGTCGCAAGAAAGCAGTGGACTATTTTTTCGCATCGTCTTATATTGTTCGGCCGTGAAACCTGCCAGGCGCGCAAACCCAAATGCAGCATATGCGCGCTGGCGCCGGATTGCCCGTCAAGACAGGTTTGAGTGAGAACCACCTCTATGAATTTAAAACAAATCTTCAAACCGCCCATCATTCAAGAATGGACGAGTTTGCTGCGCGAGAAAGGCCTGAAAGCATTTGTGCGGGAAAAGGGCTGGAAAGTCGTCGCGGCGGTTTTCATGTTTTATCTCATCCGGGATTCGATTATGTATATCTTGATTCCGGTGCTGATTACACAAGGATTCATTTGCGGTAACTAACACAGGATGAGGTGATGAAGAGAATGAAGCGAACGAATCTCGCGCTTGCCTTGTTTGCCGCCTTGAGTTTTGCCGGTTGCGATCAAATCTCCAAGCGTTATGCCAAAGCCATTTTACAGGAAAGCGGCCCGCAATCGTATTTTTCCGATTTGCTGCGTTTTCATTACACGGAAAACCCAGGCGTTGCATTCAGCCTGGGCGCTGATTTGCCCGCCGAAGTGCGGCTGGCGCTGTTTACGATCGGGCCGACAATTTGCTTGGCGGTTTTGTTGGTTTACATGTTTCGTACAACCTCGCGCAACGCGGCGCATTTGCTGGCGCTCGGGCTTGTGCTCGGCGGCGGCATGGGCAATCTCATTGATCGCATCTTTCACAACGGCCGCGTGATTGACTTTTTGAATTTGGGTATCGGAACGTTTCGCACCGCCGTTTTCAATGTCGCCGATACGGCCATTTCATTAGGCATGTTGATTCTGTTGATTACGGCATTCCTTCCGGAAACACAAAAATCCGAAAACGAAACCCTTACCGGGCAAACCTCGGAGTGAATAACCAGCAGCAATCTCCCGGGATTTTTCAGAAGCCTAGCCAACGCAGGCGAGTCGCAAGTAAAGCAGATATGAGCGTGAATCAATGCGAATAACAAGTATTAGCGTTCATTAGCGCAGGTTCGCGCTTTAAGGCCATAAGGCGCTCAAAGTTAGAATGAAATTCTGAAAGTTTATGGCAGCGAATAATTTGTCGACAGAACGATTCAACATAATTCTGCCGATAAATCATCCTGCCAAAGTTTTTTCGGCGATGCTCGGTGACTTCGGCGCATTTCGGTGGAAAAACTTTATCGTCGATGGTCAACGAGTTTCGCCGAACAGTAATTTGCTGCTTCGCAGAAGCTTTGATTTGCAGTTTGTCTGCAAATCCGGGTAGCCTGTTTGTCTTCAAAAAGCAGCTTCACTTTAAATAGACCAATCAGTTGCCCCTGCGAGTTTTGAGATGAATTGATCCGTGAAACCAACGTCTGCGCGATCATCTCAAATTCTTACCCTGCCGGATTACCTGCGTCCTGGATTACAACTCGTTTTTGTAGGATTGAACCCCGGAATGTTCTCCGCGCAAAATGGGAAATATTATGCGCGCGCGACCAACCGCTTTTGGCCGGCGTTGTCCGCCGCAAGGCTTGTGGGAAGCGAGGTGAAAGCAGGGGATGAAACGATGCTATTTGAGAAGGGAATCGGGTTCACGGACGTGGTCAAACGCGCCACTGGCCAGATCGACGAGTTGACCCGGGAAGAGATTGTTACGGGCGCTAAAATCTTGCGCCGAAAAATTGCAACGTTCTCGCCCCATGTCGCATGTTTTATTGGATTGACGGGCTTCCGCTGGGTCTTTGACGTATCCAACAAAACCGCAATCAAACCCGGGCCGCAACGCGAGAAACTTGCCTTGACGCATATTTACGTTCTGCCCTCCACCAGCCCGGCAAACGCGCATTACCCGCCAAACGCAATTGTCAAGGAGTTCCAACGACTCAAGAGCTGGCTGGACTCTAAGAACATTCGTTTCACATGAGGTGGGATTCTATCTTGGAAGCTATCGTTCTGGCGTTTTGAATGATTCCGCTTTATCTTCTTAACGTGATCGCCATTTGCTGCGTCCAACCCAAATCTACATGCGAAAAAGTGGTAACATGCACGATGAGCGGCCGCGTGAGCAGGGCGAGTCCGCACGTGAAGCGGTCAGGGTTTTCATTGATCCCCAAACGCAACAGCAACGGCGCCAGCACGCCCACCTCAAAACCAATTCGCCATTCCGGAGAAAAATCAGATTGTTTATAAAGATCGACCTGCGCAGTGAAGCGCGCATCCGGTGCATAACTCAAACCCAAAGCGACATGGCGCGGCAGGCGTTCCTGAGTGCCGCCGGTTTTTGCGCCCAGAAGATTGCCGGCGGCCATGCCCCACGCCCATTGTTCACTCAAATGGGCCAGCACGCCAGTATTGACCAGCAATGTTTGCTGTTCTCCGTATTGCGCGATGCGCGTTTGCTTGAGGACAAATTGCATGCCGAAAGACATGCTGTTTGTTCCTGCGCCCAGCCTCACGGTACGAAATTGCCACGCATGCGCCAGAGCAAGCTGAAAGAGTTGTTCATGAAACAAATCGTGTCCCAGGCGAATAGCGCTGCCGCCAAACCCGAATTTACCGAGCCGGCCGGCAACGGCCGCGCTCGAGAGCGGCAATTCTCTGAGGCCGAATAGCCTGGAATAGAAAAGTGTGGCATTGAATGTGGTAAGATCCGCTAACAATGCCGGATTGTGATACTGCCCTTCTGCATCTTTTGCCAGGGATACGCCGCTGCCGCCCATCGCCTGCGCCCGAATTCCAAGTGGATAATCTTGCGCAGAAACTGCGCACACCCAAACGATCGTCATCGCGAGGACTATCTTCTTGACTTTCATACGCCCCTCTGGCTATATTTTGCGCGTTACAAGAACCCGCGAATGCGTTCTGCAAATGAAAACGATTTCGCGGAAGCCGCTGTTAAGCCGTGATTGCAAAGTTTTCACATCGATGGAGATGAAACATATGCCAGCAATCTTTTCGCGCTGCCGCGCGTTTATTGCCGTCCTCTTGCTGTCGCTGATCGCCGCCGGGCACACGGCCAACGCTGCGCCGCCTCGCGACGCCCGCGTGCGCGCGAAGGTGACGACAATTCTGGACAAGCTGCCGGACGACTTCAAACCACGCATGGCTGAATTTGATCAGAAAGTTGAAAAGTATATCAACAACAAGACGTGGATCGAAGAAGATTATGTGCTGCCGTTCAAAATCGGCTTTCAATTTTTCCTTGAATACCGGCCCACAAGCACGGAAGATCGCTATCAATGCAGCCTGATCGCCTCCGGGCCGGACATTCAATATTATGACAAGCGCGCCATTTTCCCCTTTCAACAAAATGAGATGATTCAAGAATCTGGAGAGTATGTGCCGGTGCGTGCTTTGATTGATTTTTATGTGAATCTTCTGATCGGCAACGAGTTGGACAAATACGGCGCGCTGGAAGGCACGAAATATTTTGAGAAAGCGCGCGCGATTTTGCAAGAAGCGAAGTTCAGCCAATTTGTGTTCGGCTGGGATTATCGCGAAGACGACATGCTGGAAATCTTCTCGGAAAATTACAAAAAGTTCCGCGAGTTAAAAGACTATTACTTCTACGGACTCTCAGTTCTTAACGAAGAGCCGGCGCAGGCGCGCGATTACATCAAACAAGCCCTGGTGCGCCTGGAAGCGGTGCGCAAAGAGAACAAAGACAATCTCGCCGCAAAGCAATTCGTCGACGCGCATTATCAAGAAGTTTTGGATATTTTCAAGGGCAGCAAAGATTTGACCCCCTTCCAGATTCTGATTCGGATCGACCCCGAGCGCGAAAAAATTTATGAGGAGCAGATGGGGGCAAATTAAAAGATTTTGCTCGAAATAAGACTCAACTGTTAAAAGCCAATAAAGTCACAGCGAAATTCTTGTTTCGAATAAAGTCAAAACTTCAAATCACAAATTCCTGGCCTTCAGACGGCACCTGCACATTGCCGTAGCCCGCGGCACGCATCGTGCCGGCCAGCGACTCGGCCGGCTCGGATTCGCCGTGCACCAGGAAAATGTGTTGCAGCTTTTGCGGGGTTTGTCGCTGCACCAGCGCCATCAATTGGTCGCGATCGGCATGCGCGCTCAAGCCCTCCAGCTTGCGCACTTCGCATCGTCTCTCACACACCTCGCCAAAAATCCTAACCTCCGTCGCGCCGTCGCCGAGCCGGCGGCCGAGCGTGTGTTCCGCCATAAATCCCACAATCAGCACACAATTCTCCGGTTTGCCAATATGATTGCGCAAATGGTGCAACACGCGGCCGGCTTCCGCCATGCCGGAGGCCGAAATGATGAGGCACGGTGTTTTGAGATCGTTGAGTTTTTTGGAATCTTCCACCTCGCGCACATAGGTCAGCCGCTTGAACCCAAATGGATCGTGGCCATCCTGTAAAAAAAGGCGATACGTTTCGCGATCAAAGCATTCGGGGTGCAGGCGAAACACTTCCGTCGCGTTGACGGCAAGCGGGCTGTCGACATAAACCGGTATTTCTGGAATGCGGTTTTGCTGCCAAAGCTTATGGAGATAATACACCAGCATTTGCGTGCGCCCCACAGCAAACGCCGGAATGATGATTTTGCCGCCGCGGCGATGCACCGCCGTCACAATATCCGTCAACTCGTCGGCAATGTTTTGAATGTCCTTGTGCAGTTTATCGCCATACGTGCTTTCGATGATCAACACATCGAGATCGTCCATTAGAACAGGATCGCGCAAAATGGGCATGTTGAAACGGCCCAAATCACCGCTAAAACCCAAACGCAGACGCTTTCCCGCCTCTTCGATTTCCAGCAACACGCCGGCAGATCCCAAAATGTGGCCGGCATCATAAAATGTTGCCTTCACGCCGGGCGC
>SZPB01000127.1 GCA_030263535.1 Cytophagia bacterium CHB2 | reverse complement strand
AATGGTCAAAAAACCCGGCCGGCAAAACCATCAAAAAGGTGGTGCTGGTTGGACCAAAAGGTAAGCGGATACAATTAGAAAACGCCACCGCCGCGGAAATCAACCAGGTTTTGAAAGAATTGGTTAACTAAGAGGCCGGCTATGCCTCAAACCCTGCACATTGCCCTGAAACCCCTTGACGCCACCAGCGCCGAGCTGCGCTACTATTTTGACAACCCCAACGATTACCAAGCGCGCCCCCTGGCGCTGGCAGCCATCCAAAAACTGATTGACCGGGCGGAAACCGATTACTATAATTTCGAAGCGCTGAATCTGCCGCCGGATCATCCCAGTCGCGATTTGCACGACACCTTTTATCTGTCCGATCCGCGCCGCGCCAACGGCGCAACCTATTTGCTGCGTACGCACACCTCGCCGGTGCAAATTCACACGCTTGAAAACAAGCCGTTGCCGATTCGCATCATCGCGCCAGGCCGGTGTTTTCGCAAAGACACGCCGGATGCCACGCATTCGCCGGTGTTTCATCAAGTCGAAGGCTTGTGGGTCGATGAAGGCGTAACGTTTGCTGATCTCAAGGGCGTGCTGGCGGCGTTTGCGCGCAAGTTTTTTGATGATGAGGTCAAAACCCGTTTTCGCCCGAGTTATTTTCCCTTCACCGAGCCGAGCGCCGAGCTTGATGTCTGGTTCGAAGCGCGGCAATCCTGGATCGAGCTGCTCGGTTGCGGCATGGTGAATCCCATCGTGCTCGAACGCCTGGGCATCGATTCGGAAAAGTATACCGGCTTTGCGTGGGGCATGGGCGTGGAGCGGCCGGCGATGCGAAAATACGGCGTGACGGATCTGCGCTTGTTTTATGACAATGACGTGCGCTTGTTAAGACAATTTTAGCATTCACAAAATTCTCCATGTCATTCTGTTGAGTGGCATGCTCCGGGCAAATGAAATTCACTTATAACTGGCTACGCGAATTCGTTGACACACCGCTGACCGCGGAAGCGCTCGCCGAACGCCTGCCGATGATCGGCTTCGAAGTCGAAAGTTGCCAATCATTGCTGCCTGACCTGAAGGCGATCGTCGTCGGCAAAGTGCTGGTTTGTGAGAACATTCCGGCCTCCGATCACCTCAAACGCTGCGAGGTGAATATTGGCAGCGCAACGCTCAACGTGGTTTGCGGCGCGCCGAATGTCGCGGTCGATCAACTCGTTGCGGTTGCGCCCACCGGGACGAGGCTGCCGAACGGCTTGACCATTGAAGCGCGCAAAATCTTCGGGGTGCAATCACAAGGCATGATTTGCAGCGAGATGGAATTGGGCCTGTCGGACGAGCATGAAGGCATCCTCGTGCTGAACGGGCAGGCGCGCGTGGGGCAGAATTTTGTGGATACGCTCGAACAAGACTGGCTCTTTGACATCGCGGTTACGCCCAACCGCCCGGATGCCCTGGGCATTATCGGCATCGCGCGTGAAGTCGGTTTGATTACCGGCGCGCCCCTGCAATTGCCCAAAATCAAGCTGCGCGAAACCGGCGCGCCTATCGAGCAATTGATCACTATTCAAATAAAAGATGCCGAGGGTTGCCCGCGTTATGCCGCTCGGATCGTGCAAAACATCGCAATCAAATCCTCGCCGAAGTGGATGCGCCAGCGCCTGAACGCCGTGGGTGTGCGCGCGATTTCGAATATTGTCGATGTCACGAATTACGTCATGATGGAAACCGGCCAGCCGCAACACGCTTTCGACTACGATTTGCTCGAAAAAGATAAAATCATTGTGCAGCGTGCGCGCGCCGGAGAAAAATTCCAAACGCTTGATGGCCAGGAGCATGAATTGCTCGCCGAGGACGTGATGATTTGCGACGGCCATCGCAATGTCGCGCTGGCCGGCGTGATGGGCGGCTTGAATTCCGAAGTCAGCGACGCGACGAAAAATATCTTGATCGAGTGCGCGCATTTCAACCCGCTTGCGGTGCGCCGCACGGCAAAGCGATTGGGCATGACATCAGAAGCAGGCCGGCGTTTTGAGCGTGGCACGGATCCCAACGGCATCCCGTTCGCCGTCAATCGCGCCGCACAATTGATGCAGGATACCGCCGGCGGGGAGATTGCGCGCGGCATCGCCGAGGTGTATCCCGCGCCGATCAAGCCCACCAAAATCACGCTGCGCCCGAAGCGGGTGACGCACGTGTTGGGCGGCAAAGTGCCGTCCGCACGCATGGAAAAAATTCTAACCGGACTGGAGTGCAAAGTATCAAAAAAATCCGCCGCGAGCTGGCAGGTGGCGGCGCCCACGTTTCGCCCGGATTTGACGCGCGAGATCGATTTGATCGAAGAGATCGCGCGTATTTATGGCTATGATAAATTCCCTGAAAAATTGCATTCGCAGGTTTTTGTCGGCGGCGAGCGCAATCGCGAAGAAGAAGCGCTGGAAAAATTGCGCCGCGCGATGACCGGCCTGGGCTTTGATGAAGCCATTACCATAGATTTGATTTCACCCAAACTGGCCGGGTTGTTTTTGCCGGAGGGCGGCGCGGTATTGCCGCTCATCAATCCACTGAATGAAGAATTGTCAGTGTTGCGGCCGGCAGTGGCGGCGACGTTGTTGCATTCGCTCGCGTACAATCTCAATCGTAAAAACCGCGATGTGTGGTTGTATGAAACCGGCGCCGCGTTTTGGAAGGAGCCCGGCAAAGAAATCTGCGAAGAACAGCGTCTGGCAGCCATTGCCGTGGGCGCCGCAGAAAATCCGAATTGGCTGGGCAAAACTCGCGGCTATGCCCTGCCCGATTTGCGGGGGGCGTTGGAAGTGCTGGAACGCGTTTTGTTATTGCCGAAGCTGGTTTTCAAGCCGCTCACAACGCATGCCTATCTCGAACACGGTTGGGAGATTTTTATCGGCGCAAACCGCCTCGGTTTTGCGGGTAAACTGCAGGCAGAGATTCTCAAAGAGTATGACGTTGAAACGGATGTTTTTCTGTTTGAATTAAGACTCCAGGAGGTGATCGCCAGCATTGATTGGCAGCGCACCTTTCGGAGTATTCCGAAGTATCCGCCGGTTGAGCGCGATCTGGCAATTATCGTTGACCACGACGTGCCGGCGGAGAAAATTTACGCCGTCATTGAAAACGCGAGCGATCACTTGCTGGAACGGCTCGAACTGTTCGATCTTTATACCGGTAAACCCATTCCAGCAGGCAAAAAGAGCATGGCTTTTGCGCTGACCTTTCGCGCCGACGATCGTACATTGCGCGACGAAGAGGTGGAACTGCGGCAAAAGAATATTTTGGACGCGCTTGGCCGCGAATGCGGCGCGGTGCTGCGGACTTAAGCGCCTGCACCCGGACCGGCTCTCTTGTGCGGCCGCCGGGCATGACGCATGGAATGTTTGAGGATGCGTTTAAAGTAATTTTTAACCACGCTGATTGAAGGATCATTTGATGGATATCCAACGTTTCGAGATATTGGAAGATAAAATCTCCAAAGCGATCAAGTTGATACAGACGCTCAAGCATGAAAATGAGGAGCTGCGCGCGCAAGTGGAGGCGGCGGAAGCCCGCTTTCACACGCAAGAGGAAGAACTCAACAGGCTGCGCGGCGAATTGAGCAATGTGCAAAATCGCGCGCAAGAGTCGCAGCAAATGAAGGAACGTGAGGAAAAAATTCGCAGTAAAGTGGAAGAGATGTTGGCCAAATTGGAGGAACTGCAATTGCAGTTCTGACAAGCTGGCGTCGCGTCGAGTATTCTCAGAGCAGACATTTTTCTCGATATTCTATGCCTGAAGGCACGGTATTAAAAGTCAACATTTACGGCACCGAGTATCCCATTCGCGGCGAGGTTGATGTGGAATACATCCGCCGGGTGGCCGAGTATGTCGATCGCAAAATGCGTGAAGTCGACCAAAGTACGGCCGCCAAATCCTCGCTCAAAGTGGCGATCCTGGCGGCGTTGAACATTGCGGACGAACTGTTCCGCGAGCGTGACGAGAAAGCGGGTCTGTTGAAGAGTTTCGAGGCCAAGGCCGAGCAGTTATCGAAACTTTTGCATGAGAATTTGAAAGAATAGACCGGTGTCAACCTCCCGCAGCGCGGGAGGCGAACAGCCCTGGTGGCAAGGTCTTCAAAAACGCGGCGCGACCTGCGCGCAACGATTTCCGTTGCGGCGTTTGAAGAACTTGGTACCGGGGCTTTTTGTTATGCGCTAGATTATTAAAACCCGATTCGATACTTCTAATAAGGCAATCGGGATTTATGGAGGAAGAATGACGATCATTGTGATCGTACTGATCGTGGCCGCGCTCGGACTTGGCGCTCTGCTCGGCTGGCTGATGCGGCAAAAGCTCGGCCTCGAGAAGATTGCCCACGCCGAAGCCGCCGCGCAGAAAATCACTGCAGACGCCGCCCAGGAAGCAGAAAGTCTCAAGCAGGCTAAATTGCTCGAGGTGCGTGACGAGCTTTTTCAAAAACGCCAGGATCTGGAGCAGGAGATCAAGTCACGCCGGCAGCAGATACAAAAGCTGGAAAGCCAGCTTGCGCAACGCGAAACGAGCCTGGATCGCAAAGTCGATTTGTTGAATCAGAAAAAGCAGGAAGTAACGAAATTAGAGGAGAGTTTGCGCAGCCGCGAGGCGAATCTGAAGCTGCAAAGCCAGGAGTTGGATCGCCTCATTGCCGAGGAAAATAAAAAACTCGAACAAATCTCCGGCCTGACGAATGAAGAGGCCAAGCGCATCCAGCTCAATAATTTTCTCGAAATGGCCAAACAGGAAGCGGCGCAGACGGTCAAAGAGATTAAAGATCGCGCCCGCATGGTGGCGAATCGCGACGCCAAGGATATTCTGGTGCAGGCGATTCAGCGCACCAACATCGGCCACGTCGTCGAATCGACGGTGTCCGTGGTGCATCTGCCGAATGACGACATGAAAGGCCGCATCATCGGACGCGAAGGCCGCAACATTCGCTCGTTTGAAGCGGTGACCGGCATTGAAGTGCTGATTGATGACACCCCCGAAGTGGTGATGCTCTCCGGTTTTGATCCGGTGCGCCGTGAAGTTGCAAAACTGTCGCTGGAAAAGCTGATCACCGATGGCCGCATTCATCCGGGCCGCATCGAAGAAGTGGTGGAGAAGACGCGCAACGAAGTCGAGGAATTGATTCGTGAAGCCGGCGAGCAAGCCATGCTCGAAGCCGGTTTGCACGGCCTGCATCTGGAACTGGTGCGGTTGCTCGGCAAATTAAAATATCGTTCCAGCCAGGGGCAAAATCTTTTGCAACACAGCATTGAGACCGCGCTCATCGCCGGCGTCATCGCGGCGGAGGTTGGGATCGAGACGTATTTGATCAAGCGCGGCGCCTTGCTGCATGAGATCGGCAGCGCGGTGGAGCGCGAAAGCGATTCGAGCGCCGCGGAAGTGGGCGCGGCGCTGGCGCGGCGCTATGGCGAGAACGAGGCCGTGGAGAATGCGATCTTGTTCGCCAACAATCTCAACCGCAATGGCCAGGTGTTGACGGCGGCCTCGATCATCGTGTCAACCGCGAACGAGATTTCTATTGCCCGCCCCGGTGCGCAGAAAGAAACGCTGGCGAATTACTTCCAGCGCATGTCGACGCTCGAGAGCATAGCCAACGCCTTTCCCGGCGTGATCCGCACCTATGCTTTGCAAGCCGGGCGCGAGATTCGTGTGATCGTCGAGCATGCCCAAGTGGACGATGCGCGCGCCGAACAATTGGCGGTCGATATTGCGCGCAAAATTCAGCAGAGTATTCACTACCCGGGCCAGATTCGCGTGACCATCGTGCGCGAGTATCGCGCGGTGGATTACGCCAAGTGAATTTTCCCTTGTAAATTTGCTTTTTTAGCCTATATTCCAGCGTTGTTTTAGAATTCGCCAGGCAAACTTTATAGGACGATGAAAGAAGTGGAAGCGTGGACGCTGCTGTTTATCGCAGATATTATCGGCAAGCCTGGCTTGGAGATCCTCACACGGCTGCTGCCGGAATTGAAGCAGACATATCAGCCGGATTTGATTGTCGCCAACGGCGAAAATGCGGCGGAGGGAAAAGGCATTACTGCCGCGCTGGCCAAGCAATATTTTGAATTGGGCATCGACGTTATCACCGGCGGCAATCACACGTGGGAAAATCCGGACGTCTTTAAAATTTGGCAAAAGGATGAACCGGAAAGCGGGCGTGTGCTGCGCCCGGCAAATTATCCCCCCGCGAATCCCGGACGCGGATATGCGCTCGTCGATCTGGAAGAGGGCGTCAAAGCCGCCGTCATCAATTTGCAAGGCCGGACTTATCTTTATCAAATTGATTGCCCGTTTCGCATTGCGGATGATATCCTGCGGCGCATCGAACGCCAGGCCAGCGTTGTGATTGTTGATTTTCATGCCGAGGCCACCGCAGAAAAAATGGCGCTGGGCTGGTATCTGGATGGCCGAGTGAGCGCTGTGATTGGGACGCATACCCATGTGCCCACAGCGGATGAAAAAATCCTAGCAGGCGGCACGGCCTACATCACGGATGTCGGCATGACCGGGCCGTTTGACTCCGTCATCGGTATGAAAAAAGAAACCGCCATCAAACGTTTCATGCGCGCGGTGCCGATGCGCTTCGAGCCGGCGAGCGGCGAAGTCAGGTTGTGCGGGGTGATCGTGCGCATCAGCAAAGAGACGATGAAGGCCGTAACTATCGAACGGTTGTTTTTGGAATAATCAAGAGCGTGCAATCGGGTTTTGTCATTGCGCCGCTGCAGTTCTGTGGCCGTCAAAATCCGGTTTCTCCATTATCATATGTCAGCAGTTATCATAGACGGCAAACGCATCGCCGAGCAGATCAAAGCCGAGCTGATTGAAAAGGTTCGTGCACTGCAGCAAAGAGGCGTGACGCCGGGCTTGGCGGCGGTTTTGGTAGGAGATGATCCGGCCTCCGCTGTTTATGTCGGCTCAAAAGCCAGGATGTGTGAAAGCCTGGGATTGTTTTCGGAAGTTCATAAATTGGAGCACAAGACTTCCGAAGCGGCGCTGCTCGATCTGATTGCAAAGTTGAATCAAGACGCAAAGATTCATGGCATTCTCGTGCAACTGCCGTTGCCGAAGCACATCAATACACAACGCGTGCTGGCGGCGATTTCACCGGAGAAAGATGTTGACGGGTTTAATCCGGTGAATCGCGGCAAACTGCAAAACGGCGAAGAGACCTTCATTCCTTGCACACCCGCCGGTGTTTCTGAATTGTTACAGCGCAGCGGTTTTCCGGTCTCAGGAAAGCACGTCGTCATTTTGGGGCGCAGCGGAATCGTCGGCATGCCGCTGGCGGTTTTGCTGGCGCAGAAAAGGCCGCAAGCCAACGCCACGGTCACGATTTGCCACTCGGCCACCACAAATTTGCCGCAAATCACCCGGCAAGCGGATATATTAGTCGCGGCAATCGGCCAGGCCAAGTATGTCACCGCTGACATGGTGAAAGAAGGGGTCGTGGTAATTGATGTCGGCATGAATCGTGTCACAGATATTACAGCGGCTAAAGGTTATCGCCTGGTTGGCGATGTTGATTTCGAGGCTGTCAAAAGCAAGGCGGCGGGGATCACCCCGGTTCCCGGCGGCGTCGGCCCGATGACCATCATAATGTTGATGCAGAATACGGTAAGCGCAGCAGAGCGTCTCGCAACACAAATGCGCCAGTAGCTCAACTGGATAGAGCGTTGGCCTCCGGAGCCAAAGGTTGAGGGTTCAAGTCCCCCCTGGCGTACTACTTTTCGATGAAGTTTGGCGGTCAAAGCGGTATTGTTCGAATCAGGCGTCTGTTATCCTTTCAGCGCGCCTGGCCGCAGTTGAACCTTTTCGAACAAGCATGACTGGCATAACTCACCGGGTTTCAAGTTCGGCGGCAGCCGTGTGCAATTTTCTCTTGGAAGTCCCTGAGGCAAAGGAAAAACGGCATCGCCGGCGGGAAATCCTGAAACTGTTTGAAGTGAGTCGATTTCGAATGTCAATTGTCAATAAATCCCCTTCCTTGTTTTGGTTCAAATGAGCCCTCAAACGGCGCAAAAATTCGTTACAGCCACCTTAACGCTCTCCGATATTCGCCATCATGATGCTGAAATTCACGAGCTAATCGTCTCCAAAAAATCCCCGGCGCTTATCGCGGAGTACCTCAAGCGCAAATTCGGCAACAGCAGCCAGTTGCAGGTGAAAATCGCTGAGAATCAAGCGGAGCTGAAGTGGAGCATACCCTCCTCCGATCCCGAGGCGGAGAACCTGCATCGCGAGGCGATGGCCTATGCCAAGCAGCGTGATTTCAGCAAGGCCATTACACGTTGGACGCAGGCGCTCGCAAAAAACCCTCACGACCCGGATTATTATTTCAATCTCGGCATTGCCTGTTTTGCGAATAAAAATTACAAAGAGGCGGTTGAGAATTTTCAACAGGCGGTTGCGCTTTGCCCGATTTATCATCGCGCCCACTTGATTTTGGGCACGATTCTGTTGAAGATGCGAAAGTTTGCCGATGCCGAAGGCCATCTGAAAGAGAGCATTTATTTCGATCCGCGCAACGCGCTCGCCCATCTCAATCTCGGCGCAGTCTACAGCATTCTCAAAAAATACAAAGAGGGCATCGCCAGTTTTCAGCGCGCGATCGAACTTTCACCCAACGAGGTGCGCGCATATTTCGGGCTGGCAAAAATTTTTGCGATTTTGGGCGACACCGAGAACGCCAATCTCAATTATCGCAAAGTCATCGAGCTTGATAATCAAGGCACACTCGCGGCGCACGCGAAGCGCGGCATCGTCACCACGGGGCCTGCCGTTGAAGTCGCGGATCTGGAGAGTTTGTACTCGGAGGGTTACAAGGCCTTTTTGTATTCTGATTTCAAGGGCGCGGCGCGGATGTATCAAAAATATCTCGAAAAGAAACCGGATGATGATCAGGTTTGGGCGGTGCTGGGTGTGGCCTTGCAGCGCGCCGGCGCGCCGGATCGCGCGTTGAAAGCCTTTGCGCAAGCCGGCAAGCTCAACCCGACAAAAGGGCTTTATTTCAAGCAGCTCGGTATTGCCTGCGATTTGGTTGATCGGCCGGCGGAGGCCTTAAAAGCGTTCGAACAAGCCGGTGAGTTGGGCAAGGGGGATTCTGTGATGCTGGCGGTGTGGGGAAAAAATTTGATCAAGTTGAATCGTCTCACCGAGGCGATCCCGCAGCTCGAACGCGCCGTGAAGCTGAACCGCTCGAATCTCTTGGCGCATTATTACCTGGCAACCGCGCTGATGAAAATGAATGAAGTCGAGCGCGCGATCACGCACCTCGAAGCGGTGATGGGCGCCAAAGTCAACACGCCGCTGAAGGAACAAGCGCAAGAATTGCGGCGCAAAGTGGGTTAAAAAACAAAAGACGGCCTGGGCCGTCTTTTGTTTTAAACGCGCATCATCCGTTATACGCGTTATTGCTCTTGCGATTTCTTCTCGTTCTTTTCGATTTTGGCCTGCACATTTTTCATGCGCTTGTCGAAATCCTTGCGCTCGCTCAAAATCTCCTCCTTCATTTCCAACAATTTCAGCATGCGTTCCAACGCTTCAATTTTTTTGACCAGGAAACTGCCGGTTTCGATATTCTTTGCCATTGCCTTCGTATCGAGCGTCGCGCTCTCGCGATCTTTCAGCGTCGCTCCCGGAGTCATGGTCCCTTCGATGGATTGCATCAATGCGGAAGAAAGATCGACCGGAGGTGCGGGAGCAACCGCCGGTTGCGCGGTTGGGCTGGCAATCGGTTCCGGCGCTTCGAGTTTCAGTTCAAATTGCTCGTCGAGTTCTTTTAATCGCGCAAGCAGAGAGGCTTTCGCTTCTGCGAGAGAGGCTTCTTTCGCTTCCATGGCCAGCGCCGGCTCTTTCGTTGCCGCTTTCGCTACGGCCTGCGCCGAGGAATTGTTTGTAGTGATCAACAATGCCAAACCGGCAACCGCCAAAATCTGACCCATCCTCAAGCTCTCTTTCGTGATTAGAGTGATCATGATTATCCTTCCTTAAGATGTGAAGTGCTCCTGCTGTGGAGTAGCTTGGATTTCGCTGACGTGTCCGCGCTTATGCAAAAAGGTGGCCACTTGAGGGGAATGATTGATTTTTTTGATAATCATTTTCAACAAGCTCGGACGAACCTCTCCTCGTTTCACTCTGGGATGAGCCATCAATTTTTAAAACAACGCCTTACCTCATCCAGCAAGACTCCTGCCCCACATAATTGTAATCGCCGAAAATGTAATACCCAAAATCCGCGATCAAACTAAAACGAAATGTTTGACCGAACACAAGCACAAGATTGTATCTGAATCATTTTTGACTTACAACAATGGTAATTCCGAGGCTGTCAGGCTCAAGGTGGCTGTAAACGGGAAGCTCTGGGCGGGTTAAAAAAATCGTGGAGAAACAGGTTTTGACAAAAAATGAGTTGCATTTTGATTTTTTGCGCTGTATTATATCAATAAATCTTGATATAGTTATATAGTATTTAATCGTATGCTGCAGATTTTTAAAGCGCTGGCAGATGAAACGCGGCTTCGGCTTTTGGCAATTCTAGCGCAGGGTGATTTCAATGTCAATGAATTGATTGAAATTCTGCGGATGGGACAGTCGCGCATCTCCCGGCATCTCAAAATTCTGGCGGATTCCGGGTTGGTTTCCAGTCGCCGGGAAGGGAATTGGACGTTTTACTCGCTGACGCAACCGAACGGCAACTTGGACTTGTCCGAAGCAATTCATCTTGCCTTAAAGGGCGGCCGCAAGCTCAATTCCTATGCAATGGATTTGCAGCAGATCGAATCCATTGTGCAGCATCGCCGCGCCGAGAGTCAGAAATATTTTGATCGTGTTGGGCCGGAATGGGAACGTTTGCAGCACGAAGTGTTGGACAGCGCTAACTATCGCGAGCAGGTGCTGCATTACTTGCCGGAACGCCGGCAGGCGGCTGCAGATCTTGGCGCCGGCGCGGGGTTGTTGCTGCCGGCTTTAGCGCGGCGTTTCACAAATGTGATTGCGATTGATTCCTCGCGCACGATGCTCAAGGTGGCTGCAGATTATATGAACAAAGAAATGCCCGAGGCGCTTAACCGTTGTGATTTTCGTCTGGGCGAACTTGAGCATTTGCCGATTCCGGATGCTTCGGTTGACGCGGCAGTGGCGTGTATGGTTTTGCATCACATTTCGCAGCCGCAGGCCGCGCTCTTGGAAGTGTTTCGGATACTCAAACGCGGCGGGGTATTGGTGCTCGCCGATCTCTTGCAGCACGATATTGCTGAAATGCGCGAAAAATACGCGGATTTGTGGCTCGGCTTCAAGCGCGCCGACTTGAACAAGTGGCTGCAAGCTGCGGGTTTTACTGCGCTCAAATCAGAAATTTTAACTAAACATGAACCCATGAAAGTTCTCATCTTTCAAGCAACCAAACCATGAGGATCAAACATGCACGAAACCGAAGTCATTACTCCCAAAGCAGCGCAATCCGGCGCGAACGGCAAAACCGCTGTTGCCAGCCCGCACAAACCCGACTATAAAGTCGCTGATATGTCTCTCGCCGAGTGGGGACGCAAGGAGATCGAATTGGCCGAAAAAGAAATGCCCGGCCTGATGGCGATACGCGAGGAATTCCGCAGCCAGCAGCCGCTCAAAGGGGCGCGCATTTCCGGCTCGCTACACATGACGATTGAAACCGCGGTGCTGATCGAAACCCTGATCGCGCTTGGCGCAAAAGTGCGCTGGGCGTCATGCAACATCTTTTCGACGCAAGATCATGCCGCCGCCGCGATCGCCGCTGCCGGCATTCCCGTATTTGCCTGGAAAGGTGAGACCGAGGATGAATACTGGTGGTGTACCGAACAAACGCTGTACTTCGAGAACGGCGAAGGTCCGAACATGATTCTCGATGACGGCGGCGACTTGACATACTTTGTGCATAACAAAATGCCGCAGTTTCTCAAAGGTCTCAAAGGCATCACCGAAGAGACGACCACGGGTGTGCACGCGCTTTATAAAATGTTGAAGGAAGGCAAACTCAAGGCCCCGGCCATCAACGTCAACGATTCGGTGACGAAAAGCAAGTTTGATAATCTCTATGGCTGCCGCGAATCGCTGGCTGATGGCATCAAGCGCGCAACCGATGTGATGCTGGCCGGCAAGATTGCCGTGGTGGCCGGTTTTGGTGATGTCGGCAAAGGCTCGGCGCAATCGCTGCGGGGCTTCGGCAGTCGCGTAATCGTGACTGAGATCGATCCCATCTGCGCGCTGCAAGCCGCCATGGAAGGCTTTGAAGTGGCGACCATCGAAGATTACATTGCGACCGCGGACATTTTCGTTACCGCAACGGGTTGCCGCGACATCATCACCATCGAGCATCTCACGAAGATGAAAGACGGCGCGATTGTGTGCAACATCGGGCATTTTGATGTCGAGATTCAAGTCGCGCAGCTCAACGCGTTTCCCGGCATCAAGAAAGTCGAGATCAAGCCGCAGGTTGACAAATACATTTTCCCCGATGGCCATGAGATTCTGCTGCTTGCGGAAGGCCGGTTGGTTAACTTGGGCTGCGCCAGCGGCCACCCCTCGTTTGTCATGTCGAATTCATTCACCAATCAGGTGTTGGCGCAAATCGAGCTGTTTAACAACAAATATGAAGTGGGCGTTTATATGCTGCCCAAGAAGCTCGATGAGAAAGTCGCGCGGCTGCATCTGGACAAGCTGGGCGTGAAGCTCACGAAATTGACGCCGACGCAAGCCGAGTATTTGGACATTCCGGTGGAAGGGCCGTTCAAGCCGGCGCATTATCGTTATTGATCGGGGTAGCACCCAATTAAAAAAGGCGCGGGCATATATGCTCGCGCCTTTTTTGTTGGCGAATTGAAATCACACCGTCTCAAAAGCGAAATACGCTGAACTGTAAGTATTTCGAGGGGTTCTTCTTTACATCATCCAGCATGAGGTTGGCTTCATCGAGCGTTTTGTTGAGCTTGTTGTACAACTCTTCATCATACATCGCCTTGCCCACCGTGCCCTGACGATTCTCCACCATAGCCAAAAGTTTTTGTGCTGAGGTGACCGCGCTGTCGAGCTTTGCCATCATCGCGGGCAGACTCGAGGTACTGGCGGCCATGTTATTGACGATGCTATCGACCGAAGTGTTGTGCAATTGCCAGAATAATTTCAACTCGCGTGAAATGCTGTCAAAGCGGGCAATGGTATTGCTTAAGTGCCGGCGATCTTTGTCGAGATTGTGATTGATCTTGCTGGAGATGCTTTCCATGTTCATCAATGTGCCGGAAATGGCGCGTTGCGCAGGGCGATCGAGCGCCGTATCAACCACGGCGTTGATGCGTTGCAGTAAAGCCCTGGTTTCGGACATGATTTCGTTTACGCCGCCGCCGGCATCTGCGAGATCGCTGATATAATCACCGGCGATGGTGTCACCCTCTTTGAGAAATTCATTCGACGTGCCGGGAATAAGATCAATATATTTTTCACCGATCATGCCAATGCTGCGAATGGCGCAGCGCGAGTCGCGGCTGAACGGCGTTTGCCCGTTCAACCAGGCGCGCACGATGACTTGATCGCGATCGAGCTTCATGTCAAGTATGCGTCCGACCTTGAATCCTGCGACGGTGATCGCATCATTTTTTTCCAGCCCGGTGACGTTATTAAACGTAATGTAGATATCGAAACCTCGTTGGCGCACGGGGATGTTACGCAGAAAAACATACCCGTAAATGCTGATCGCAATCGCGATCAGAATCACTGCGCCGACAACTACTTCATTGGTCCATCGCCGCATGGCGTTACTCCCAGACTAATTATCGCGTTTTAACCATTCATGTCCGCGCGCGCTTTCGAGAAATTCAAGCACCGCAGGTTCGTTGCATTGCGCCAGTTCCGCCGGCGTGCCGTAGAAATGAATCCGTCCTTCATGCAACATCGCCACTTTGTGCGCGACGCGGTAAACACTGTGCATGTCATGCGTCACCACCACCGAGGTGACGCCGAGTTGCTCATTCAAATCAAAAATGACTTGATTGATGGAATCCGCACGCGGCGGATCAAGCCCGGTGGTGGGCTCGTCATACAGCAGAAATTGCGGTTTCATCACTAGCGCGCGTGCAATCGCGGCGCGCTTTTTCATGCCCCCGCTCAGTTCTGCCGGAAACTTCGGCTCAACGCCCGCCAGGCCAACCATCGTCAACGACTCGCTGATGCGTTTTTTGATATCAGCGCTGGCGAGCTTGGTGTGGCGGGCCAGCCCCATGGCCATGTTTTCTTCAATGGTCATGGAGTCGAATAAGGCTGAGCCTTGAAAGACCATGCCGATTTTCTTGCGCACTTCCACCAGTCGCGGGTAGGGCAGTTGTGGAATGTTATCACCATCGACTAATACCGAACCGCTATCGGGTTTCAACAATCCAATAATATGTTTGAGCAAAACGGATTTGCCGCAACCGCTGCCACCGATGATGGCTGTGGTGCAACCGTCTTCAATCGTCAAGTTGACGCCGCGCAACACCGGCAATTCTTCGAATTTCTTCTTTAGATCCTCAATGACAATCATCTTATGCCTTAACTGCAAATACCGCGGATTTTCACAGAGGCCAGGGCTTCAGATAGGCTGGCCGTCATCCGCAACTCGGCGGTTTGGGAAGGTAAAATGTTTCAAGTCAAAATGACCGTCGCCATTACAAAATCCAGCGTCAGAATCATCAAACAGGCAGAGACAGCGGCCTTGGTGGCTGCTTCGCCGACGCCTTCTGCGCCTTGCTTGGCATTAAAACCCTGATAGCAAGCCACCATAATGATTGAAGCGCCAAACAAAATGGATTTCGAAAGCGGAAGGGCAAAATCGCGCCAATTGACGTATTGCTTCGCGCCTTTAAAGAACTCGACCGTCGTAATGTCGGCGAGCGAGACCGCGGTGAGCCAACCGGAGATCATGGCGATGAATGCGGCAAACGCCGCCAAGACGGGCAACATCACCATACCCGCGATTAAACGCGGCACGACAAGATAAGAAACCGGGTTAAAGGCCATGGCTTCCAGCGCGTCGATCTGTTCCGTCACTTTCATGGTGCCGATTTCAGCGGCAATCGAGGCGCCCACGCGGCCGGCTAAAACCAATGCTGTCATCGCGGCAGCCAGCTCTTGCAGAACGGCTTTCTGAACCACCGTGCCGGCAATGTAAAGCGGCACCGTTTGCGTAAATTGGTGAATGGCTTGCAGCGAGGTGACCATGCCCATAAACAGGGAGATGTACAATACCACAGGCAGCGACTGGACGCCGATCTTCATCATTTGCTCGACGACCAGGCCGGCCCAGGTGCGCGCGTCGGAAAATGAAATAATGGTACGATACATCAATTTTCCAAAGCTGCCGACGTGAAACAAAAAATTCAAAAACAGCGCGCCGACTTTCCTGAACAAATTAATCATATCAATTCAAGCTTTCCGAAAAACCTGATTTTGCGGCAGGCGTTTTTTGTTTCTCGTCGGGCATCGTGCCAAAGACATAATCCCACAGCGGCGTGCTGACGCCGTAGCCGCGATGTTCATTTTGAAAATTGTGCCGCATATGATGTTG
>SZPB01000126.1 GCA_030263535.1 Cytophagia bacterium CHB2 | reverse complement strand
GAAGGTTACAAAATTGTTTTGCCGGTGATGCTCGTGGCCTTCATGTTTACCCTCGTTTCTCTGAAACTGGAGGGTGGAGGAATGGGCTGGAGCGCGAGCGTTGTGCTTTGGCTATTTTCCGCGTTTTGCATTTTCTTCTTTCGTGACCCGGCGCGCCAAACGCCGCGCGAGAAAGACGTTGTCATTTCACCGGCTGATGGCCGTGTTATCGGCCTCGACGAGGTTGATGAAAGTCAGTTTCTTCATGGCCGCGCGCGGCGGGTGAGCATTTTCATGTCGGTGTGGAACGTTCACGTCAATCGCGCGCCGGTGGAGGGCGTGGTGGAATACTTGCATTATCACCGCGGCCGATTTCATGTCGCCTCGTTGCCGAAAGCCTCTTTGGAGAATGAGCAAGTCATTATCGGTATCTCATCGCCGCAGGGTAAAATACTGGTTAAGCAAATTGCCGGAATTCTCGCACGGCGCGTCGTTTGTTATCTGCGTGAAGGCCAGCACGTGCTGCGGGGCGAACGTTTCGGCATGATTAAGTTCGGTTCACGACTCGAAGTTTTTCTGCCGTTGCGTGCGGAAATAAGAGTAAGCTTGCAAGCACAAGTGCGCGCCGGAGAAACGATTGTTGCTTCGTTGCATGAAGCTTAAGAAGCAACGCAAGACATTCGAAAATCAGATTCATGGAAAAGGAGGTTGTCATGTCCAAACATGATTTGATCAAAGCGCTCAACGAAGACTTGGCCGCTGAATGGGGAACGATCATCCGTTACACCTATCAATCCGGCAAATCCTTCGGCCTGCTTGGCGCCGAGCTTCGTGAAATTTTTCAACACGAATCCCAGGATGAACTTGGGCACGCCGCGTTTCTCACCGATGTCATCGTCGATCTCGGCGGCGAGCCGTCCACCATGCCCAAGGCATTCGACAAACCGGAAAACATCAAGGCCATGCTCGAACTGGATCTCCAAATGGAGCTGAGTGATGTTGAAAATTACACCAAACACGCCCAAATGGCGGAAGAACTTGGGGAAGTGGAGTTGAAAATGAAGTTGGAGGAGATGGCCGCCGATGAAGCCGGGCATGCGCGTGAGTTGCGGCGTTTGTTGAAGGGTTTGTAACTGTCGAAGGCTGGTCAGATGCGGCGACTCCCACATCAAAATTTCGTGCAGAATACAATTGTTGTGCAATCGTTGTTGTGCAATCGTAAAATGAGTGAGAGCCAATATCATGTCAAATGCTGGGCGTCATACTTTTTTTCATCAGGCGGCGGGCCGCTTTGTCGCGGCAAAGCCGGCCAGCTTCATCATCGTTGTTGCCGCGCTTTGCTTTGTTCTGGGCGCGCTCACCGGCCCCTCAATTTGGCGGGCCATGTGGGTTGACGAAGCCATCGCGCAGAAAAAAGACCTGCCGTTCCCGATGGCGTGGCGGATGGGCAGCAATCTGTATATGCAAACCGCGGCCGAATATCGCGCGAGCTGCCTGCAAACTTACGCCAGCGCCGAGCAGCGGCTTCAAGCGATTTTGCAAGCTGCGTCATTGCCTTTTCCCAAGCCCGCGGTGGTGATGGATCTCGACGAAACGGTTTTGGATAATTCTGCGTTTCAAACGTTTTTGTATCTGAATAATTTGGAATACACCGAAGCCCTGTGGGAGAGGTATGAAAAGGATTATCCGGATGACGTGACGTTGGTGCCGGGCGCGAAAGAGTTCATCGCCAAAGCCGAGCGCAACGGTGTTACGGTTGTTTATATCTCGAATCGTTCTGAAACAAACCGGCCATCGACCATCACGGCGCTGCGGCAATTGGGAATAAATACCGACAACATCAATGCCCGGCTCTTGTTGAAGAAGAAGGGCGCTTCTTCAGACAAGTCGGCGAGGCGTGAAGAGGCTGCACTGCGCTACAACATTCTGCTTCACATTGGCGACAATCTGCGCGATTTTTCCGAGGCTTTCGCGGTTGCGAGGCTTCGCTCTTTTGCGGCTGAGACACAATTATCCGAGATCGAACAGCGTTGTGCCATCGTCGATTCCGCGGCCGCGCATTGGGGCGTGGATTGGTTTATTTTGCCCAATCCAGTTTATGGTGAATGGGAAAGATTGCTGGGTGATCAACCCAAGCTGAAGTTACGGCCAACCAAAATGAAATAACTGTTGTAGGTGCGACTCGCCGAGTCGCCCCTACACAATCCTCTCAAAATCAAAACGCCGTGACAAATCCTACCGTGAAACGATGACGCTCATACTCAATGTCGTAGGTGTATTCCGTCATCAATTTGAGATTGCGTGCAATCAAATAAGAAAAATTTCCGGTAGCGGTGTGGTATTTCAGTTCGTCCAAATCTGAAGCGATGCGGTTGTAGAGCAAGAAGATATACCAATCGCTGCGATCGAGTTGGGGGGCATACATCAATTGCGCGAAACCGCCTTGCGTCTTCAAGCGTTGGGCGCCGGTATCAAGAAAAAATGGATTCTTATCGCTGCGATAGAGATATTGACCCGCCAGCTCGAATTTTCCCGCCTCCAGTTTGACGTCTGCTCCGGCCATGTAAAAATCATTGAGGTTGCCGAATTCCCTCTCCTTGCCGAGATAACCGAATCCGCCCAGTTGCAAAGTCGAATCCACCGGTTGCGCCAGCCGCAGAAAAAAATTCTTGTAAGGATCGCTATCAAACGTCGGTTCGGCTTCGCCAATGCCGTTGCCGTTGAGCACCGACAGCACGACATCGGTTTCAGTGGGCAGGGCATAGCCCAGCGTCACCCCGCGATCATAAGTCAGATCGGCTTTGCTCAATCCCGGCTTGGCTTTGAAGATGACATAGTCTTCGAAAGTCGGGCGCGCTTCGCGTTTGAACATGGGATCCGATACTTGATACTGCCCGACGGTAAGATCGAAGCCGGATTTGGCAACGTTGGAAAAATACAAAAGCGCATCCTCAACCCCGGCGACTTTGCCGCGTTCGTTGAAGAGAAAATAGAGATAATACGAAACGTCTTTCGTGATCAAGCCGCCGGACAGGATTTTCAAAATAACCGGAGTGGCAAAATCCTGCTCGGGCGTGCGTTCGGTTTGATAACTGGCGGAGGCATCCAAACGCAAGGCCAGCGGCAGCTCGCGCATGAGCAGCAGTTTGTCGTCGCCAGTTTCGCGGGTGAAGCGCGGCGGCTCTTTGTCCGGCAAGCGAAAACCGTTGCCCGCGAACTCATCGCCGTAGGGCTTGAGTTTTGGCACGGGTGAATGGCAAACGTTGCAGGACATATCATACTTACGCGCGAAGGCGGGAATCGTGGCATAACTCTGCTCGCTGAGCACGGCAATCGCAAGGCAACCGAGCAGCAACGCGATCATTGACTTTCTCATCGTAGCTCTCCTTGAAAATGACATTTGACAAACGTCGGCAAATCAGCAACGCTTGAGCCGCCAAGGTGCACAGGACATTGAGCATGAAAGACTCTTTGCGGGCTTTGCGTCTTCGCGGCGATTTTTCACGGCGCTGGTTGTACAACTGAGCAATGCCTGTGGATGAATCCACAGGCTAAGATGTGGAAGTCGCATGAATGCGACTCTCACCGGTTGAGTACTCGAAAACAGACAGTCGGCTTCATCGATTGTGCAACAAAACGGTTTTGGGCCACACCATTAGGGCAGCACAGTGACTGCGGTTGCATGATCGTTGACCGCGACGATCT
Source organism: Cytophagia bacterium CHB2 (assembly GCA_030263535.1). Lineage (NCBI taxonomy): Bacteria > Pseudomonadati > Bacteroidota > Cytophagia > Cytophagia bacterium CHB2. The sequence goes on along the minus strand of SZPB01000126.1, from coordinate 11,978 downwards.
CAGCCTCTTCCAGGGGCACTTCGAGAAACTCTGCCACCGGTTTCACCAGTTTCTGATAGTTCAAGACTGCTTTGATCACCATCTTTCCCGGTGCGGCGGTGGCGGGCACCGTCCATGTAAACGTCTCCAGCTTGGTTTCGCGCGGCCCCAGGCGATAGTCGATTCCCAGCGAGGCTGTGTTCCATTGTTGAATTGTCATGCGGCCTTGGGGATCGAAATACGGCATCCGAAAAATGCGATCGCCCACCGGCACACCGTCGCGTTGAATGCCGGCAAAATTCGGATCATTGAGCGCGATGCCCATGTCTTGATACGCCAGCGTGTTAGCGGCAATGGTGTATTCCTCGCCGGCGAAGCCTTTCTTATCCACCGGCAAATGATAAACATTGCCTTTGGCATCCGTTGCTTCCACATGCAGCCACACGATGCGATCTTCCACGGAGCCGGTGGGAAATTTGTGGCCGGTTTTCTGATTGAACAGCGCCACGGTAATCTTCATGCGCTCGCCCGGCTCCAGTTCGCGCACATCGGGATGCACCCGCAGCTCGACGGTGCCGCGCACTTTGCCGGGATCATGCGCGCCGTGAAAGAGATGCTGCGCCACATTCGGCAGCGCCGGGCCCATGGAGGCGTTGTGGCCGGGCGCGTAGGTCATGTGGCAATCCTGGCAGCGTACGCCCTCCTGCGCGTACGGCCCTTCCTTCCATTCCAAGTGGGTCGACTTCACCCAAATGTCATAAGGCGATTTCTCATTGTGGCAGGTGCCGCAGAACTCCGCGGTTTTGAGAAACTCCGAAACGCGGGTTTCGTGCGCCGGTGACACGGCGCCGGGCCGCGGCCCGTATTTCACGCGCCCCGGTTCGGAAATGTAGTTGAAATTGTAGGGCGTGTCGCCTTTGAAGCCGGTAATCGTGTGGCAAACGTCACAGGATACCGATTCATTCGCCCGGCTGTTCATCTCCGGTTTGGGCGGCGGCACATCTCCTGCGAGAAACGCGATAGGACTGTGGCAGCCGTTGCAACCGGCTTTGACGCCTGCGACTTTCTCATCTTTCTCGGCATGCGGCACCGCAAGCTTGAAGTATTCGATTTCATCCCAATGGTGCGTGTATGCCTGGGACATCATGGCCTGCGTCCACTGCTGGTAGAAATCGACGTGGCACGAGCTGCCGCAAGCTTGCGGCTTTTCAAAGTCGGAATATTTCCTTGTGCCCAACGCCTCGTCACCGGCTTTTTTCTCTTGCGCAATGGCAATGGAAAAAAGCAAAACAGTGGCTACGAACAGGAACGTCAACTTCTTCATATAAAAGATCATAACGTAGCCCTCGCTAGAATTAATATGAGCATCAGGGGAGAGTCCTGCACAATTCTTTCGCAGATCCAAAATTGTTTTTTCAAAGCCTGTGCCAGCCGTGTGACCTTGATGGCCGTTTTTTTAACTCCATTGTGTTAGTGTAACTTATTGAAATTACTATATTGAGAATTTAACGGCCGTTCGGTGTCTTTAAGCCTCGGTGTGCCGGTTTTCGCAAGATCGAGATTTTGAGAAAGCCTCTGGCTATTGATTGTCTTTCTATTAAGAACTTTTGCACGAGTATGAATATTTATACGGACGAACACACTATTGTGGTAGAGCAGATTTACAAGCGTCTTTCGGCGCTCAACGGGCAGAATTTTTTTGGTATGTTATGAAGTAGGCGCGCAAGCGATAAGCACGTTCTATCAAATGTCGAGGATCAAATCATGAATACTCGCAACACGATTTCTTCTCAGCGTAAGTTGTTCAACTATCTCGTGCTGATCATGATTTTTCTGCTGAACGCATGTGCTTCCCAATATGCAACCCTTAATCACGGAGCAAATGATCGAGCCGCAACAAGTTCATCTGGGCTTGTTGAACTGTATGCCGACAACTGTTCATCTTGCAGCGCTAAAATGCGGGAAAACGATGCCATGCCGGCAGAGAGCCACAGCAATGTTCCTGGCGCTCTGAACGAGGCGTCGCCTCAATCAAATCCCAAAAGAAGCTCGCGCAAGGGGGCGAAGATTATCCTGCTTCTTCACAATCAACCGGAAATTGCCGGACGTCTCTTGTCCGTGCGGGATAGTGCATTGGTCATTTCTATTGACAAGCTTCGAGAAAATGAGGTCCGCGAAAAATCCCAGGCTGCCATTGTGATTATGAACCAGGACATCCGAATCGCAATCGTCAAAGGTGAATCCAAAGTCCTGAAAAGTGCCGGGTTGGGATTTCTGATCGGCGCTGGAATTGGGGTTGCTCTTGGATTCATAACCGGCGACGATCGGCCGTGTGAGCGTTCTTCCAGCGAAGGGTTTGGTTTTATCTCGACCTGTATTTCGATGTCCGCCGAAACCAAAGCAGCCTTGGCCGGAACTGTGTTCGGAACTGTGGGACTGGCCGCAGGCCTTGTTTCTGGCAGGAAAGCTTCAACCTCGGACGAAGCATTTTATCCGTCTAAGAGCCCAGATTTTTCAGCGTTGAAGCAATTTGCACGATTTCCAAAGAAGGAGCCTGAATATCTCAGCATAGTAAAATGAGTAGCTGTCACAAAAGGGCGCTCACAATCATTTCTCCCATGAATAACTATTTGTGACCACGCAAGCCGCGGCCAATTGAATGTCCAATCCGCATTTCCCTTCCGATTCTTGAGAAATCTCCCCGTTTCATTCTTAGGATTAATAATGAGACAAGCCTGCCCCAGTGGTGATAAACATTGTTAATACTAAAAATAGTCACGATTGGCCAGCGGCATGAAGTTTGTGGAAGTTTATGCCAAAGGTGTCATTTTGGTCAATAAAAAGCATTTAGGATTCTCTGTCATGAATAAATCACTCGCGGTTTTTTCTGCTCTGGCTTTGATCTTTCTGAGCGCTGTTGCGGTTGTGGCGCAGGAACGTGCAGCGGATACGACGCAGCCATTTCTTGACCCAACGCTGCGGCCCGTCAGTGAGGCTGAAGTGAATGCCATCGCGCATGAGTTGATCGCGCCATGCTGTTGGTCGCAAACGGCGGATGTCCATCGTTCTGAAGCGGCGCAAGAGATCAAAGACTACATCCGATCGGCGCTGCAAAAGGGCCATAGCAAGGATCAGATCATTGCCGCTTTTGTGGAAGCCTATGGCGAACGCATCCTGGCGAAGCCCACCGCATCAGGCTTTAATATTCTCGTCTATATTTTGCCGGCGTTCGCGTTTCTTATCGGCGCGTTCATCGTGTGGCGCTACCTGCGCCGCGTCCAGCCGCTCAAGATTAATGCGCCGGTTAAGCCCGCAAAATCTGCTGCCGCAACCGAGCGCTACGAAGCACGATTCGAGCGCGAGTTGGCGGATTTTGATTCCTGAAGAATCAGAATTAAACGACTTTCTCATATCTCAAACCGCTAATGAACGCGAATTAGAAAAATAGCAAGAATTTAGCTGAATGAACCCAGAACAAAAAAACCGTCCACTGAAATGGAAATCCCACTGAATTGAACTCAAAAAGCTTAATTTCTGTGGGATTTCTATTTCGGTGGGCGAAAACTTCAAGCGGCTAAATTCTTACGAAAAATATTAGTGTACATTCGCGTTAATTCGCGGTTGCAGGAAATGGGTATGTTGTTTAAATGGCATTCCTGAGTGTGCGAGATCTTTGAAATGCAATTTGCAATTAAATCCCAATCTCCTTGGCCCCATGTGGGTACAGGAGATTCTGAAATTTCTGCGACACGGCAGAGTGTCACGTTTTTTACGATTCACGATGTGGAGGCCAACGCATGTACGAAGAAGATTTAACGCTGGCGATTGTCGGCAGCGGCGGTGAAGGCGTGGTGAGCGCGGGCGAAATTCTCGTGCATGCCACCTCGCAAGACGGTTTGTACAGCATGATGATCAAGAGCTACGGCCCGCAAATTCGCGGCGGCGAGAGCCTGGCGCAAATTCGCTTGCGCAAGTCGCCCGTGTTATCACAAGGCGATCACCTCGATGCGCTGGTGGTGTTGAGCTGGAACAATTATCATCGTTTTGCCGGCGAAGTACGCCTGCGCGAGCGCGCCGTGATTTTTCATGACAGTGAAGACGCCCCGCCCGAGCGTTTGACGTTTCCCGCCAAGGCGCGGTTTGTTGCCGTGCCGTTCAGCGCCACTTCCAAAAAAGAAACCAACGCGGCGCTCGCCAAAAATTTGGTCGCTTTGGGATTTCTCTCCGGTTGGTTTGATTTGCCGCAAAGCGGATTTGAGCAAGCGATTCAGCAACGCTTTGCCAAAAAAAGCGAGGCAGTGCTGCGGGGCAATCTCGCTGCTTTTAGCGCAGGCGTGCAACTGGCGCAAGTGGAAAACACCCGGCCGCGTTACGATTGGAAAGTCAAGAATCACGAAGCTAAACTTGTGTTCACCGGCAATGAAGCGATTGCCATCGGCTCGCTTTTCGCCGGCGTGAAATTTTTTGCAGGGTATCCCATCACTCCTGCCAGTGAAGTCATGGAATGGATGGCAGCGCAGTTGCCCAAATTCGACGGCGTGTTCATTCAAACCGAGGACGAAATTGCCGCCATCACCATGGCCATTGGCGCTTCCTTCGCTGGAAAAAAAGCCATGACCGCCACCTCCGGACCGGGACTTTCTCTCATGACGGAAGCGATCGGCCTGGCGGCAATGGCGGAGCTGCCGCTGGTCATCATCGACGTGCAGCGCGCCGGCCCGAGCACCGGCATCCCCACGAAAACCACGCAGGCTGATTTGTTTCACGCGGTGTTCGGTGGGCACGGCAACTTGCCGCGCGTGGTTCTGGCGCCGACAGATGCCGCGGATGCGATTGCAATTGCGGTGCATGCGTTTTATCTTGCGGAAAAATATCAAGTGCCGGTGCTGGTGTTGAGCGACCAGTTTCTCGGACAACGCCTGGAAGTCATTCCGAAGGTGAATTTTGATGCACTCAAACCGAAGATAATCACGCGCCAATTCGCTTCCGGCGAAGAGTTGCAGCCGTATCAACGCTTCAAAATGACGGAAACGGGCGTGTCGCCGATTTCCGCTCCCGGCATAAAAGGCGGCATGTACACCGCTGCCGGCATCGAGCACGACGAAACCGGCAGGCCGACCTCCAACGCCGAGCTGGATGAAAAAATGACGCACAAGCGCGCGCTAAAAAATCAAGTCATCCTGCGGGAGGAGCCGAATTTGCTCTGGCGCTGCGGCGATCACGATCCGGATATCGGCATTCTGGCGTGGGGTTCGACCACGGGCGTGGTGCAAGAAGCCGTCACCAAGCTCCAGGCCGAAGGGCACAAAGTCGCAGCGTTGGTGTTGCGGCAATTGGCGCCGCTGCCGGTGGCCCCGGTGCAAGCCTTTCTCGATCAGCTCGAGGGTTTGTTAATCGTGGAATTAGCCGACGGCCAATTTTACAGCTATTTAAAAAGTCAACTTGCGCTGCCGCATAGCACGCGCGTGCATAAACACACGGGCGCGGCGCTGTTCACCGTGCAAGAAATTTTGGACGCCATTCAAGAGGTTGATTCGTTATGGGAAACTACACTGCAACACACTATCGCAGCGGAGTAAAACCGGTTTGGTGCCCGGGCTGCGGCGATTTTGGCGTGTTGAATGCGATTTATCAGGCGCTGGGCCGCTTGCAACTTCCGCTCGAAGAAGTTGCGATCGTCTCCGGCATCGGGTGTTCCAGCCGCTTGCCGGGATATGTCAAAACTTACGGCTTCAACAGCATTCATGGCCGCGCCCTGCCGGTGGCGCAAGGCGTGAAGCTGGCGCGTCCGGAAACCACTGTGATTGCGGTGGCGGGCGACGGCGACGGCCTGAGCATCGGCGGCGGGCATTTTCCGCACACGGCGCGGCGCAACATCGATATGACGTACATCATGATGGACAACGGCATTTACGGCATGACCAAGGGCCAAACCTCGCCCACCACCGGCAGTGATCACGAAACAAAATCCACGCCCTACGGCATTATCGAAGATGCCATCAATCCCATCAAGCTGGCGTTGAGTTACGAGGTGTCTTTCATCGCGCGCAGCTTTTCCAGCAATGTCAAGCAATGCGTCGATCTCATCGTGCAAGCAATTCAGCATCCCGGCTTTGCGTTTGTGCAGATCCTAAGCCCGTGCGTGACGTTTGTTGGAAAGGATCAATTCGATATTATTCGCGATCTGGCTGTCGATTTGCCGGCAGAATATGATCCGGCCTCGCTCGACCAGGCCTGGCAGGTCAGTAATGAAATCGGCAAAATTTCGCTGGGCGTGATTTATCGCATGCAAACGCAAACCTATCAAGAACGTTTGCTGCGGCTGACCCAACTCGCAAAACAAGAAGGCGGAGCCGATTTTGAAGCGTTGCTGCGGGAATATCATGTCTCCGAACCGGTGGCCGAACCGGAAATGGATTGACGCTGTAAGAAAACAACAAGAGTAACCGCGACTGAACGCGAATAGGCGCGAATGAGTGATTCGCGTTTATTCGCGTCAATTCGCGGTTTGAAAATGTTTGCCGCAAAAGCTAAGATTTCATCACTAAGGAAACCCCATGCTCACCAACCTTGAAATCGCGCAACGCGCGACGCTGAATCCGATTCGAAATATCATGGATCAGCTCGGCATCACCGATGATGATTTTGAGTTCTACGGCAAATACACCGGAAAAATCAAACTCGAAACGCTGGAGAAATTTTCCTCCCGGCCCGAGGGCAAATTGATTCTGGTCACCGCCATGACGCCCACCAGTCACGGCGAAGGCAAAACCCTCACCACGGTCGGCCTGGGCCAGGCATTGGCGCGCATCGGCAAGAAAGGCATGATTGCCTTGCGCGAGCCTTCGCTCGGACCGGTATTCGGCATCAAGGGCGGCGCCACTGGCGGCGGCTATTCCCAGGTGATTCCGATGGAGTTGATCAATTTGCATTTTAACGGCGATATTCACGCCGTCACCGCTGCGCACAATTTGCTGGCGGCCATGCTGGATAATCACTTGCATCAAGGCAATGCGCTCAACATCGACGTGACCAATATTCAGTGGAACCGCACGATGGACATGAATGATCGCGCCTTGCGGCATATCGTCGTGGGTTTGGGTGGGCGCGTGAACAGCATTCCGCGCGAGTCCGGTTTTGTCATTACTGCCGCCTCGGAAGTGATGGCGATTCTGGCGCTCGCCGGCTCACGCAAGGATTTGAAGCATCGATTGGGCGAGATTGTGGTCGGGTATAACCGCAAAGGCGACATCGTCAAAGCCCGCGATCTCCTGGCCAACAACGGCATGGCCGTAATTCTCAACGATGCGATCATGCCCAATCTCGTGCAGACCATCGAGCACACGCCCGCGTTGGTGCACGCCGGGCCGTTTGCCAACATCGCGCACGGCACCAGCAGCGTGATTGCCGATCGCATTGCGCTCAAGCTTGCCGATTATGTTGTAACCGAGTGCGGGTTTGGCGCGGATCTCGGCGGCGAAAAGTTTTTTGACATCGTCTGCCGCCAATCGGGTTTATGGCCTTCAGCGGTGGTGATTGTCGCGACCTGCCGCGCGATGAAATTGCACGGTGGCGTCCCGGATCAGGCGCAGGAATTGAGCAAGGAGAATCCTGAAGCGTTTAAAAAAGGCCTAATTAATTTGGAAACACATGTTCGCAATATGCGAAAATTCGGTGTGCCGGTGCTGGTGGCAGTGAACAAGTTTCCGTTCGATACGCAAGCCGAGATCAATATGATCTTCGACCTTTGCCAGCGGCTGGAAGTCGATTGCGCCGCGCATGAGGCCTTTATGAAAGGCGGGGAGGGCGTTATCGCGCTGGCTGAAAAAGTCGTGGCTAAAGCAGAGTCCTACAAAAATCCCAAGCCGGCATTTTTGTATGATCTCAACCTATCGGTGCAGGAGAAAGTGCGAAAGATCGCCATGGAAATTTATGGCGCAGAAGAGGTTTATTTTGAGAAAAAAGCGCAGAAGAAAATCGAAGCATTCATCTCACACGGTTATGGTACTCTGCCGATTTGCATGGCCAAAACACAGGCCTCGCTTACCGATAACCCCCGCGCCCTCGCAGCGCCCAAAGGCTGGACGCTGACCGTGACGGATGCGCAACTTTCCGCCGGCGCAGGGTTCCTCGTCATGATTTGCGGCGACATGATGCTGATGCCGGGCTTGCCGCAAACGCCGGCAGCGATGAAGATGGATGTTGATGATCATGGCACAATTACCGGATTGTTTTGAGAAAAAACGCAGCCGCGCCGACAATGAGCTTGCAATGCTGGCCGGAATCGGTTAGATTACGGCGCATCTTCATTAGCAAAATGGAAATGAGCCATGAATCCGCTGCTGCAACGCATTTCGGTTGATCCCAATATCTGCTTTGGCAAGCCCTGCATTCGCGGCACCCGCATTTGGGTTTCTCTCATTCTTGATTTTTTAGCTGCCGGCATGACCATGGCAGAAATTCTCGAGGAATATCCCCACTTGACAGATCAGGATATTCTTGCGGCTATTGCCTATGGCGCAGAGATGTCACGAGAAAGATATGTTGACATTCCACTCGATCAGGCAGCGTGAAAATCAAACTTGATGAAAACTTTGGCAAGCGCACGCAGCAGCTTTTTCGCCTTGCTGGCCATGATGTGCAGACCGTACGGGAGGAAGGCTTACACGGTAATCCGGATCAAGTCATCTACGAGCATTGTTGCCGCGAACAACGCTGTTTGGTCACGTTAGATTTGGATTTTGCCGATGTCATTCGCTTCCCGCCCTATCAAACCGCAGGCCTTGCGGTCATTCGCATCCCCAAGGATCCCACCCTGGCGCTTTTAGAATCTTTGATTCGCCAATTTTTGCAGGTGATCCAAACAACCTCTGTGAACAAACAATTGTGGATTGTCGAAATCGGCCGGATTCGTGTGCATCAATCCGAAGCGGATGAAGATGATGTTTCGTAATTTCTAGACAATGTCCGTCCCCAATACACTCCTGCCCGGGCGGTGGTGTGGATGCAGCAATGGTAGCACCCCAATCCTAAAAAGCAATCGTGAATCCGGCTGTGCTATCTCCAAAATGAGGAGATGGGCTGCAAACTAGCCAATTCTGTTGCTCACGGCTTGAGAGTACCCAATTGAATTGCAAGCTCAGAAGGTTCTTGTTGGTCGCGCCTATTGGGTCTTTTGCTAACCGTCGGGACGATTGTTTTAAGTCTTTTCCCGCCATCATCTCTTGCCTTGCCCGCCAACTATTTCCGTGATTGCAATCACGCTCAAAAAATGTACTTCTCCTGCAAATTAAGGTAAAACTTCGCACGAGAATGTTTATTCGACGCGGCATGCGCAAAACAGGGCTTTTGTCTCAAATTTTTCTTTGTTATCTTTGCTTCCATTATAATGGAATTTCCCAAAGGATTCCACGTCAGACTGTTCTGTTGCTTTGCGACAGCCCTGGCATGAATCTCGGCATACAACATAACCGGGTATAATCAGGACGGTGGATGATCTCAATTGAATACCTCTTGTTGCTCGGCGGTGCTCTCATTCTTCTCAGCATCGGTATTGCAAAATTTTCAGAAAATCTTGGTGTTCCAGTTTTATTGTTGTTTCTGGGTATCGGCATGCTGGCCGGCTCAGAAGGCCCCGGCGGTATTTATTTTGACAACGCCGGCGTGGCGCAATCGCTCGGTATTCTCGCCCTGGTTTTCATACTTTTTGCCGGCGGGTTGGATACGGACTGGCGTTCGGTTCGCCCAACGCTATGGCAAGCTGCGAGTTTGGCAACCCTCGGCGTATTGCTCACCGCGGTGTTGGTCGGTCTGGTTACGTACTACTTTCTAGATTTTTCCTGGCTCGAGGGCATGCTGCTGGGTGCGGTGATCTCGTCTACCGATGCCGCAGCAGTTTTTTCAGTGTTGCGTGCGCGCAGCGTCAGCTTGCGCGGCAACTTAAGGCCGTTGTTGGAATTGGAGTCGGGCAGCAACGATCCCATGGCGGTGTTTCTCACAATTGGATTGATTCATCTGCTCACATCTGCGGAGGCCACTTTTTGGGGGATTGCCAATTTGTTTGCCCTGCAAATGGGGTTGGGAGCGCTTTGTGGTTTGGGTTTGGGGAAATTGCTGGCGACATTGCTCAATCGCCTGAATTTTGCATATGAAGGATTTTATCCCGTATTTGCCATTGCATTTATCGCGCTCGTCTACAGCGCCACGGCGCTGCTCGGTGGCAGCGGCTTCCTCGCGGTTTATCTTGCCGGGTTGGTGGCGGGCAACAGCGATTTTGTGCACAAGAAAAGTCTGCTGCGTTTTTTCGACGGGTTTGCCTGGCTGAGCCAGATCGGCATGTTTCTCACACTCGGCTTATTGGTATATCCCTCTCACATTTTTTCGGTGATCGGCGCGGGCTTGCTGCTTTCGGCGTTTCTTATGTTTGTCGCACGGCCGCTCAGCGTGTTTGTCTCGTTGGTGTTCGCGCGATTGAGTTGGCGCGAGAAAACCTTTGTCTCCTGGGTTGGGCTGCGCGGCGCAGTGCCGATTATTTTGGCGACATTTCCGCTGCTGGCAAAACTGCCCAATGCCGAATTACTCTTCAATCTCGTTTTCTTTATTGTGTTGACTTCAGCGCTTTTACAGGGTTGGTCAATTCCCGCGGTGGCGCGTTTGCTCAATGTTGATGCGCCGTTGACACGCAAACGGCAGTATCCCATCGAGTTCGAGCCCACGGCCGGGATGGATACGGAATTGATGGAATTTATTGTGCCGTCGTACGCTGCGGTTGCGGGAAAATCTTTGGTTGAACTGGGGTTGCCGCGTGACAGCCTGGTTGTGCTCATCAGTCAGAATGAAGAATTCATCGTGCCCAGCGGCGGTACGATAGTCCACGAAGGAGACGTCATTTTAGCGTTGGTGAACAAACGCAACTTGCCGGAGCTGCGTGCGATATTTTCGAAGGTGGAGAAAAAAAGTGTGGGGGAAAAAGCTGGCTAGCGAGAAGGGCAGGAGGGGATAAAAGATTCGTTTACAGCAACGTTTTCAGGCACGCAACATTGCGTGAGGCCCCGATACCTGAAGGCGAAACGATAGGTATTTTTCTCTCTTCACTACCGGACGCTTTTTTGAGCCATGAATTTAAACCGACGTTCACTGATTTTTCGATGTCTTAAAATGGCTTCTATCAAAAAAAATGAAATCAGTGTAAATCAACGGCTGAAAATCTTATTCGTGAAAAGCGTCCGGTAGAGCATTTCTCCCAACAGGCAACTTCAAACTTCCATCATTTCTTGCCGTTGCCGAATGGCGGCAACACTTGCACGGCGCTGATCAAATTCTTTAGAGAAATACGAATAAATCGAGGGAATCACGTACAGCGTCAATCCGCTGGCGAAAATCATTCCGCCCACAACCGCGATACCCATAGACACACGGCTTTCCGAGCCGGCGCCTAAACCCATGGCAATCGGCAGAATGCCGAGGATCGTCGACAAGCTCGTCATCAGAATCGGTCGAAAACGCGCCGCGGCCGCGCTTTGCACGGCTTCCATCACTGAAAGTCCGTTGGCCTTGCGCTGATTGGCAAATTCCACGATCAGAATGCCATTCTTCGTCACCAAGCCAATGAGCATGATCTGGCCGATTTGGCTGAAGATGTTGATGGTTTGATTGAAATACCACAATGACAGCAGCGCGCCGGCGACCGCAAGCGGCACCGTGAACATGATGATGAACGGATCGCGGAAACTCTCGAATTGCGCCGCCAAAATCAGATACGTCAGCACCAGCGCCAGGACGAAGACAAATACCAAGCTCGATGAGCTTTCGGCAAAATCGCGTGCGGCGCCGGAGAGCGTTGTGCTGAACGAATCATCCAGAAGCTTGGCTGCGATTTCATCCATAGCTTTGATGCCGTCACCCAAGGTATAGCCGGGCGCGAGGCCGGCGGAGACCGTGGCCGCAATGTAGCGATTGAAGCGGTAAAGCTGCGGGGGATTGGATTGCTCGTACGTTCT
>SZPB01000125.1 GCA_030263535.1 Cytophagia bacterium CHB2 | reverse complement strand
TCTCGGCCAAGTAGTAACACGGCTGGTCAATCAGCCGCAAGAAGCGGGATTTCACACCGTGTTGTGGCACGGGCGCAACTTCACCGGCGAGGTTGTGCCCTCCGGTATTTATTACTATCGCTTGGAAATTGAAGGAGGATTCGTGGAGACGAAAAAGATGGTGTTGACAAAATAAATTTCCACGGTGCCAGAGTTGCAGCGGATCGTACAGGGCCCGCTGCAACTCACCACCCCACCGGCTTGTTCTGCAAATTGATATACACCTGCTTTGCCTGCAAGTAATTTTCAATTCCATATCTCCCCAGCTCGCGGCCGATGCCGCTTTGCTTGAAGCCGCCCCACGGCCCCTCCATCGGCGCAGGATGATAATGATTCACCCACACGATGCCGGCGCGGATTTTCCGGATCATGCGCATGGCTTTGGTGAAATCTTTCGTCCACACTGCCGCCGCTAAACCATAGTCTGAATGATTTGCAAGTTTAATTGCCTCGCTCTCATTTTCAAACGGAATCACCGCCACCACCGGCCCGAAGACTTCTTCTTGCGCCAGGCGTGAGCTGGGATCGACTTGATCGAATATCGTCGGCTCGATAAAATAACCTTGCGTGAGAGAGCCGGGACGTTGCCCGCCGCAAATCAGCTTACCGCTTTGTTTGCCGATTTGAATATAACTTTCCACGCGCTCGCGATGCCCGGCTGTCACCAGCGGCCCCATTTTGGTTGAGGGATCAAGCCCATCGCCTAGTCGAATTTTCTGGGCGCGCTCGGCCATGGCTTCCACCAGTTTTTTGTGAATGGATTTTTCCACCAGAATGCGCGAGCCCGCGGAGCAGACTTCGCCTTGATTATAAACGATGCCGAACAGCGCGCCCGCAATCGCCATCTCAAAATCGGAATCCGCAAAAAAGATGTTGGGCGATTTGCCGCCCAGTTCGAGCGTGACTTTTTTGAGATTGGTTTCGGCGGCGGTTTTGAGAATCCATTTGCCCACTTCCGTGCTGCCGGTAAAGGCTATTTTGTCAACGTCTCGGCTTCTTACCAGCGTTGCGCCCGCCGTCGGGCCATCGCCGGTAACAATATTGACAACGCCTTTGGGCAAATCCTCAATGCCGTCGAGAATCTCCGCGAGCTTGAGCGCGGTGAGCGGCGTTTGTTCCGCCGGTTTCAAAACAACCGTGCATCCGGCGGCAATCGCCGGCGCGATTTTCCAGGCCGCCATCATCAGCGGAAAATTCCACGGAATAATTTGCCCGCACACGCCAATCGGTTCTTTCAAAGTAAAATCAAATGCGCGCGGATTGACGGGATTCACCTCGCCGGTGATTTTGTTGGCCAGGCCGCCGTAATACTCGAAACTGTCTGCGGCATCGGCAACATCGCCTTCGGCCTCGGAAAGCGGTTTACCCATGTTCATGGTTTCGAGTCTTGCCAGTACTTGCGCCTGCGCACGAATCGCTTCGGCGATTTTAAAGAGAATATGCCCGCGCTTCGCCGGCGCGAGGTTCGGCCATTTGCCTTCATCGAATTCCCGCCGCGCCGCGGCAATGGCTTTTTCAACATCCGCCGGCGTTGCCTCCGGCACGCGCGCCATCACCTCGCCTTGGGCGGGATTGTAAATGTCGCGCGTTTGCTTGTTGCCCGCTTCGACGAACCGGCCGTCGAGGTACATGCGATGGGTCATTTGAGGCTCCATAAAAATATAGTTGAATCCCGTGAAAATTCGCGTATCTTCGTTTCATTAAGAAATCAAACATGCTATAAGGAGAGCAGTCATGAACTTTAACGAGATTCGCAGAATTGTAGGCGCTCGTCCTTTTGAGCCGCTGGTGTTTCATCTTGATAACGGCGAGACGCAGCGCATCAATCATCCGGAAATTATCGTTACTGATGTCATGGTTATCGCTGTCGATGACATCGGCAAGCCGGTTTATATCGCCCCGGAAGCGATTACAGCCATACGTCATGCTCCAAAAACATCGCGCCGCTTGAAACGTGCAACTTCAAAAAGATGACTGGAAAAGAAATCCAAGTCTGGGGAAAACGCCGATGAGTTTCGATGCCATACGGAGATTTGTAAGTGCCCGGCCCTTCAAACCGCTTGTTTTTCATCTTGACAACGGTGAAAAGCAAATTGTCAATCATCCGGAAATCATCGTTACCGGGATGATGATCGTCTCAGTTGATGATCATGGACAACTCATCGACATTGCCCCGGAGGCCGTGAGTGCTGTTCGCTATGCCCTATCAACGAATCGTCGCATGCGCGGGGGGGACGCAAATCCACAAAACCAAAACGCTGAATCGCACCTTCCTATTCACGCATTTGTTAATCATTGGTATTATCGTCGTCGTGCCGGTCAATTTGATTTCTCATCTCTTGATCCATTTCACCATCCCATAAATCACCGGCCCCGAAAGCAACGCCAGCGCCCCGATTACAAATTGCCTCTGATTGAATACGCCGTCTTCATAAACCGTACTGCTGATCGCCACTAGCGCCATGATGCACGTTGGCAGCATGGCCAGAAACAGCCCCGGCGTTCCAAATGGAATTTTGAAAGGCCGCCTGGCACTGGCATGGGTGTACCGCATTTTCCAGACATTGGCGTACAGCAAAATATAACTCGCCATTTGAAACCACGAGTAGATAATGATCAATTGGGTGAAATCGAACAGCGCGAGCAGGCTGTAGGTCACACTGCCCCACAACAAAGCCTGCGTCGGCGTGCCGAAACGCGGATGTATTTTGGTGAGGAAATTCGGTAAAAAACCGTCTTGCGCGAGAGTCAAGGGATAGCGCGAAGCCGCCAGCATGGTCACGTTCAACAACAGCGCGTTGCTGCACAACGCGCCGATCGTCATGAAATGCCCCAGCCAATCGCCGCCGATTTTGGCGGCAGCCGTGGAGAAATACGCACCCGCCCAATCCTGCCAATTGCCCAACGCCGCCAGCCCGGCAATGGTCGGCAACACATAACTGAGCATGGCCAGCGTTGCCGCAAAAAACAATGCCGGCGGAAAAACTTTTCGCGGATTCTCGACTTCTTCTGCGGCTGCCGAAAGTTTATCATAGCCCGAGTAAAGCCAGATGGCCAACACCACCGCGCTGCCAAAGCCACTCACCGAATTTTTCCCCGGCGCCAAAAACGGCGTGAAAGGATTGTGTTGCCATTGTAAAACGCCGAGCACTATCATGATGATGAACGGCATGAGCAAGATGGCGCTCAGTAAAATCGCGGTGTTGCCCACCACTTGAATGCCGCGCAGGTTGAGAACGTGCATGAACCAAATCAGCGCCAGGCAAACCAGCCAATGATTGAAACCGGTGAGCTGTGGAAACCAGTTTTGCAGATAATCCGTGAACAGCACCGCAAACAAGCCATTGGTGACCACGCCCGTCATCCACGCCCACCAGCCGGCTTGAAATCCCCAAAAATCGCCGAAGGCCATGCGCGACCAGCGATACTGCCCGCCTTCCACCGGCAGCATCGTAGTGAGTTCGCCCACCGCAAATGACACCGGAATACTGAACAAAAACGGCATGATGGCCAGCGTGAGAATCGCCATGCCCGGCCCGGCAGTGGAGATCATGTCTTCCAAGCCAAAAGCGCCGGCGCACACCGCGCCGTAAATCATGAAAGCGAGTTGTAAAAAAGTTGCTTTCTTTACGGAAGAAGCGGCCATGAGGTCTCCGGAATATCATGCGAGGTTGAAGGATGCGGTGGATTGACGGATGGCGTTGGATCGTTGGATTGGTGGATCGCTGAGACTCCAACACTCCAATAATCCAATCATCCACTTCTATGCGGCTTCGTGAATCTCCTGCGCTACGCGATGCCCGGACTCCACCGCGCCGTTCATGTAGCCCTGCCAGCCGGCGGTATGCTCGCCCGCGAAATGAATGCGGCCCTCGGGCCGGGAAATGGTTTTGCGTACCGTGGTAATTTCACCGGGACGGAAATAAGCATAGGTGCCACCTGCCCATTCGTCTTCCTGCCACCATTTCACGTAACCGCCTTCGTAATGGCGCGGCGCTTCGGGATGAATCTCGGCAACTTTAGAGAGGATATTCTTCAAGCGTTGCTCCGGCGGGATTGCTGCCATCTCCATACCGCTTTTGTCGGGAATGTAAGCCACCAGCAAACCGCGCACGCCGGCTTGTCCGCCGCTGGCTTCATAAACCGAACCGATCATGTTCTGCAAACTTTTGCGCGGCTCGCCTTCTTTGTTCAACCAGAAGCGTTCGCGGAATTGCAGCGGCGCTTTGAGAATTTGGCCGTAAGCGAGAGTGTTGATGGCTTTCATTCTTTCAGGAGAGAGTGCGGGCGTTATTTCAATCTTGCGCACGCAGGTGAAGGGCGCGGCAATGACGAGACGCTCGCCGGTGATGGTCTGCATCGTGCCGTTTTCGAGAAAAGTCACGCGCACGCCGGAGACGTCATGCTCGATTTTCACCACTGGCCGCGAATAATGAATGTGCTCGCGCATCTGGCTCGCCAGCGTTTTGGGAACAAGATCATTGCCGCCGGCGATGCGAAAACTAGCCTGGCTTTCCGGCAGCGCATATTCATTCAAAATATGCAGGGCCGAAATGCTTTCGATATTGATTGCCATCAAACCTGAAATCGAGCGCTGCATTTGTTCGATCATATCCGGCGGCGCTTCCATTTTTTGGAGAAATTCGAGAAAGGAGAGTTGATCCAATTCCGGCAGGGAGGGATTCTGGTGCGCAAACGGATCGACTTTCTTCACGGTTTCTTCGAGCTGTTCGTGAACTTTGCGGGCGCGCGGCGAAAACTGCAACCCTTCGTCTTCCGTGTCGCGAAAGCTGCCGCGATAAAGCGGCAAGCCAAATTCATCGATATAACGCAACAGGTATTGATGCACACTCTCCACCCATTCGCCGCCGCATTCCGCATACAAGCCGTCGGCAAAAGGTTCGCGCACCGTGAATACGCGGCCGCCCGCGCGATTCTGCGCTTCGAGAATGGTCACCTCATGCCCGGCCTTGCTTAACTCGTAGCCGGCTGTTAGTCCCGCTAATCCCGCGCCCAAAATGATTACCTTTTTCGGACGTTCGGTTTTCTGGCGCGAGAAAAATTTGACGGGATCTTTTTCGGGGAAGCTGAAGGCCGGGCGCAATGGAATTGCCGCGAGGGCAAGGGAAAGGACTTTCAGGAAGTCGCGACGGGAATGGCCATTGGCTGTTGCTGGAAGTAGGAGGGATTGTTGCGATGAGTTGGCATCGTGCATGAAGCGCTCCTGGTTCGATGAGGTTTCTGTTACCGGTATTCTTGAAACTCGATGTTGCCGGAAGGAAGCTCGAGCAAGGCCAGGCGTTTCCAATGATAGTTTCCGCCGATATTGTAGGCGTGAATCTGTCCGATTCTGGCATGCCGCGCAAAATGGGTATGGCCGCAAAAAACGTAGCGAAGTTTGGGATAGCGCGGCAAAAGGTCGGCGATGGCGCGGTTGCTGGTATAGGCCAACCAGATCAAATCATCATCGCTGGGTTTTGCGCGCAGGGGATAAAACAACTCTGGAAAGGGCGGGTGATGAATCGCCGCGATCATCAATTCGGCGCGTTGGCTCATGTCGTCGAGATCGTTTTTGAGTTTTGCCAGCACCAACCGGGTGAACTCCGCATCCGTCATGCCGAGACGCACGTACCGGCCGTCGTTATGCCAGCCGTTGAGGAATTCCTTGCGCCGGTAAATCTCCCGACAGTCGGGATACTTCTCCGCAATCACCGGCGAGGCGTACGAGTAGTCATACCAACTGATGTTGCCCACAATGGCAAAGGAATGATCGGCCGCGAGCCACGGCTGTTTATCCAAATAATGAAAGCCAAAATGTTCTGCCGTCTCAGCAATAACCTTTTGGTAAATTTCCAAAGAATTGGGTCCGCGCCGGTCGCACCACAGGCAGTGATTGCCGGCCACCAACAATTTCGCGCCTTTGAATTCCCGGAACAGGGCAAGGCCTTTGGCCATTTCCTCATCGACGCCGGTATCGCCCACCAGAACGAGAATGTCGGGATTGATCTCAACTATGCGATCCGCCAGGCGTCGGGTATTGCGATCTCCGCGCGTCGAGACATTCCAGTGCAGATCAGCGGTGAGGGCAATCTTCATGATTCTCTTACCTGTTTGTCGTCGAGCAAGGCCGGGTTCTCACTGTAATTTCTTCAGTTAAATTGAGTTGAGAGTTTCGTTGCGTTTCTACCACATCTCATCCCAATATGTCATGTCCATTATATTATTGCAACAAATTTTCCCATGTTGTCTCGGCAATTACCGGGCCTATCCCAAATTATTCTCAGCGCAACAACATTGCCTTGCGTATTTGAGAAAAGGAGGGCGTCTTTAGCTGATAGAACCAAACTCCGCCGGCCAGTTTTTCAGAATCAATTGCGACGTGATGTTCGCCGGCATTCAAAACCGCGTCCACCAGCACAGCCGCCTGCCTGCCGGCGAGATCATAGATCGTCAGCGTGACTCGCTCGCGTTTGGGTAGGTAGAAACGAATTGTCGTAGACGGGTTGAAGGGATTGGGATAATTTTGTTCCAGCCTAAAATCCGATAGATTGACCGCGAGATTTTTTTCTGCGACGCCAACCGGAAAGCAATTACCGCCGCTGCAATGACGTAATGAATCAAGTTGCGCGGCAAGCTGGGCAAGCAATGCTGGATCAGCAGTTGTGTGCAGGCTCTGCAATTGAAACGGATCAACCCGCAAATCATAAAGCTCGCATTCGCCGGTGGGATATTCCACATAGGTATAATTCCAGGTACGCAGCGCCGTGAATTCCGGCACGCGATTATCCTGGTCATCAATCCAATGCTCGATCAACACATCGTGACGCCAGGCCGTTATTGTGGGAGGAACATTATGCAGCAAGGGCATGAGAGAACGGCCATCAACAAAATCCGGCGCCGTGGCGCCTGCCAGCTCAGCAAACGTCGGCCCCAAATCAATGTTCATCACCAAATGATCCAACACCCGCCCGGCCGCAACGCCCGGGCCGCGCACAATCAACGGAACACGAATCGACTCTTCATACGCCGTGTTCTTGTTCATTCTGCGGCGATGCTCGCCGAAATGATAACCGTTGTCTGAAGTGAAAAAGAAGTAGGTATTTTCTAACTCGTTGTAAGCAGACAGCGTGTCCACCAGGCTTTTGATCATATCATCAACCGCCAGGAGGCTTTGCAGCCTTTTGCGAAAAAGCGTATCGATGCCGGCAATGGCTGTGGCCGTCAACAGCGGCAGGTTTCGCACCCACTCCGGTTTGTCGCTGACGTCTGCCTCATTAAAAGAAGGCCGGCGCGGCGCGGTGATATTCGAAAATTTGTTTTGATGGCGCGGGGCGGGCACAGCCGGCTCATGCGGCGCAACCGAAGCAAAATAAATAAAAAATGGCGCAATTGGCGCTGTGCGGCGAATGAAGTCCGCGGCGTGGCGCGCCAGCACGTCGGTTTCGTAGTCTTGGGGATCATTGCCGTATGACACCACCTGGCCATTTTCGTTGATCGAATAATTGAAGAAATTGCTGTACATCACGCCATACCATTCATCCCAGCCTTGCGGAATATAAGTCGGCCTGCCGGCAGGATAGCCGTTAAGATATGTGCCGAACAACGCGGTGCGATAACCGGCATCGTGCAGCCAGGTGGCAATCGTCGAGCTTTCATGCCCCTGGCTGCGAAATTTTACAAAACCGCCGTCAGGTGTGTGATTCGTCAGCACGCCATGATTGTGTGCATATTGGCCGCGCAAGAAGGAGGCGCGTGAAGGACAACATACCGGCACACTCACAAAAAAGTTGGGAAAGGCCGTGCCTTGATCCTGCAACAACGCTTGGAGTTGCGGCATGTACGCAATGGAATGGGAATCCAAATCATCCAGAAGGATCAATACAATGTTGGGTTGATTTGATTGTGAATAACAAATTTGAAAAAAGATCAGACTAGCGGCCAGGGTTGCTTGCAGCGCAGTTTTCATGCCTGTGATCCTTTCGTGTGATGAAAAGATGGTTCGAGCAGTGCTTACGAAAGATTGAACAGCAAGATTGAAAAGGCGAGAAATTTCTAAGTATTGTTTTGCCTCGGTGAAACCAATCAGGTTATACTACTCTCTGTTTTCAAGCATACGGGAACCAATAACTTTTCTTCTCCAGCTTGTAGTCGATGAGTATGTGTTTGGCCTCGCGGAATTCATCAAGGCCTTCGAGTCCCAGCTCGCGGCCGTGGCCGGAAAGGCGCATGCCGCCGAAGGGCGCAGCATCGTTGTCGGTGAGCGGATCATTGATCCAAAACGTGCCGGCTTTGATGTTGTCCGCGGCCAGCATGGCTTTTTCAAGATCATTGGTGAGAATCGAAGCGCCCAGGCCGTATTCGGAAGCGTTAGCTCGTGCAATGGCTTCTTCGATATTTTTGACGACTTGAATCGGCGCAAGCGGGCCAAAAGTTTCGCTGCGCATCAGCTCCATGCTCTCGTTCACGTTTGTCAACACGGTTGGCTCGAAGAAATAGCCTTTAGAGAATTGCGCAGGACGTTTGCCTCCGCTCAATATTTTTGCGCCTTGTTGCACGCTTTGCGCGAGCCGCGCTTCAATTTTCCGGCGCTGCGCCTCGCTGACCAGCGGGCCGAGATCGACTCCCGGCCCCAGGGGATTGCCCAGGCGCAAGGTTTTGCTGAATTCCGTCAAGCCTTCAATAAATTTTTTGGCAATAGGTTCGAGCACGTAAAAGCGCTCGGCGGAGGTGCAGACCTGACCGTTGTTCAAGAATGCCGTCCAGGCGCCGGCGCGCACGGCAATATCAACATCGATATCATCACAAACAATGAAGGGATCGTTACCGCCCAGTTCGAGATGTACTTTCTTCAATTGTTGCGCGGCGAGCATGGCAATGTGGCGGCCGGTTTCCACGCTGCCGGTAAAGGCAATGAGTTGCGTGCCTTTCGACGTCACCAGCGGCTCGCCTGCTTCTTTGCCAAAGCCGGTGATGATATTGGCAACCCCTTTGGGCAGATGATTAAAAATTTTTGCGAAGAAAAGATTGCACAGCGGCGTCAGCTCCGAGGGTTTGATCACCACGGTGTTGCCCGCGGCGAGGGCGGGCGCGACTTTCCACGCCATGAGCAGAATGGGGTAATTCCACGGCACGATGCACGCGACCACGCCGAACGGCTCCTTGACGACCAGACTCATTTGATGTTCAAACGCCGGCGCAACCACGCGGCCGATTTGATCGCGGCCCAACTCGGCATAATATTCAAAACACGAGGCCACCCATTCCACTTCGTCGCGATTCTCAATGATGGGTTTGCCGCCTTCCAGCGTGATGATCTGCGCCAATTCTTCACCGTGCGCGCGAATTTTGCGCGCAATTTCGTGCATCATTTCTTTGCGTTCGAGACTGCCCATTTTTCGCCACGGGTTGAACGCCGCATGCGCCGCAGCGACGGCGCGTTCGGCATCTTCTGCATTGCCGCGCGGCACCATGGCGAGAATTTCTTCGGTCGCAGGATTGAGAACCTCGAAGCGTTCGGCGTTTTTGCTTGCGACAAATTCGTTGTTGATCCACATGTCGGTGATCATCTCGTGCTCCTGGAATTGGTGGGAGTGGATGAGTGAATGGCGCGTGCGCCAACTCGAGGGCGCAATATAGCCGAAAACGACGGGATTGTCAAGGTGACGGCCGGCGCCTGGAAAAACAATAGAGTTCGGCATACGGCGGATTTTTTTTCAGAAATTTCTTCTTGCATTTTCATTCGAAAATTGACACTATGTGCCCGCTTTTAGCCGGAGGCGAGGCCGCAAACGTTCAGGCCCTTCCCCATAAATTCATGAAAACGAGATGTTCTATTTGTTGAACGCAGCATTCTAACCGCTCATGGCCGACTACTCCGCCAGTGAATTGATGGTTGCTCGCGCTGCCCGCGAATTGCGGGACGACGATGTTGTTTTTGTCGGCATTGGCCTGCCCAACATGGCCTGCAATCTTGCACGCCTCACTCACGCTCCGCATCTCACCTTGATTTATGAATCCGGCGCCGTCGGTGCTGTGCCGGAACGCTTGCCGGTTTCCATCGGTGATCCGGCATTGGTGGCTGGCTGTTTGTCCGTTTGTTCCCTCCCGGAAGTTTTCTTGTATTATCTGCAAGGCGGCCGCATCACGGTCGGTTTTCTCGGGGGCGCGCAAATCGACCGTTTCGGCAATATCAACTCCACGGTAATCGGCGATTATGCCGCGCCGAAAGTGAGATTGCCGGGCAGCGGCGGCGCCAGTGAAATTGCCACGCTGGCGCAGAAAATTTTGATCATCACTCCCCTGAAAAAACGCAATTTCCCGGAAGCCGTGGATTTTCTCACCAGTCCCGGATTTCTCGACGGCGGCGACGCCCGCGCCCGCCTCGGTATTACCACGGAAGGTCCCAAAGTCGTGGTCACGGATCTGGGCGTCTTTCGTTTTGATTCTGCCAATCATGAGATGTGGTTGACCGACATTCATCCCGGTGTTCAACTTGAAGATATTAAAACTAATGTCGGTTGGCCGCTCAAGATTGCCGATCATCTCCTCATAACCGAACCTCCAACAGCCGAAGAGCTGCGTATCATACGAGAAGAGCTTGATCCCGATCGGATATATATTTGAAACGTTTTTGACAAGCTCTTTTTGATTGAAATTCCGACCTAATAACGAACGCATGCAAGAAATTGCCGTATGCGGCATGGCGCTGCATACGAGAGCGACAGTGGCATGCCCGCGACCGGTGATTTGGCTTGAAAAATGTGACAATTAAATGGAGCGATGATGGAGCTTGCCCCGTGGCATAGCTTTTGGCAGCTATTCAATCAAACGATTCATTTCATTGCACCGTCATCAAGCTTTTGCCCGAGGATTTGGTTAGCGGTAAGCTGCTGTTCTGCCCCACCCGCCTTGCTTTCTCCTGCAGGATTGCAGCATATTCGCGCCTGCAAGGCGCGCTCAAATTGTACGGCTGTCTTCGCGATCAATCAAACTGTACTCATTCTTTCATGTTACGGAGGGCCATATGAAGCGATGTGACCACAGATTTTTGTTAATGCTGCTGCTGGCATTTTTTGTTCATTCGAGTCTGGCGTTTGCCGGAACGACCGGCAAAATTTCCGGCGTCGTGAGAGAAAAGGACACACGCAATCCGTTGCCGGGCGTGAATGTGATCGTGCTGGGCACGACGCTGGGCGCAGCCACGGACGCCAATGGACGCTATTTCATCCTGCACGTGCCGCCGGGCACCTACAGCGTAAAAGCGAGCTCCATGGGTTATCAAGCCACGACGATCAGCAACGTCAAAGTGAGCGTTGATCTAACCTCAACGGTGAATTTCGATTTGGCTTCCACTGTGCTCGAAACCGGTGAAGCCGTCGAGATTGTGGCGCAGCGGCCGCTGATTCAAAAAGACGGCGTTACCACCATGCAAGTGGTGGAAGCGGACGTGGTGGAAAACATGGTGGCGGATGATTTCAAGGACGTGTTGACGCTGAACTCCGGCGTCACCACCAGGCCGATTCGTGATGCCGCATTTGCAGAAGGCCTGGATACCGGTGAGGGCCAATTTTTTGTGCGCGGCGGCCGCGGCAATGAGTTGGCGGTAATGGTCGACGGTATGTCCGTGCGCGACGGCATCACCGGCGGGTTGGGCGGCGAAGTCTCCACCGGCGCGATCGAAGAGATTCAACTCATCAGCGGTAATTTCAATGCAGAATATGGCAATGCCATGAGCGGCGTGTTGAATCTCGTCACGCAAGAGGGCGGCAGCAAAACCAACTTCAGTCTGCGCGGCTTGACGGACGCCATTTTCGGCACACGGACGCGAGACTACACCTTTCAAGAGCGCGACAGACTAATCGAAACCAAAGGCGTGCTGGATCGCGCCAATTGGGGAACGTATCAAAGCCAGTTCAGTCTGGGTGGTCCGGTGCCGGGCATCGGCAATACGATGAAATATTTTCTGGCCGGCGAGTACTATCAAACCGACGGCAACATCGGGATTCTGCAAAATGAATTCACGCGCCGCGGCTCGGCAAAAGTAACGTTATCACCCACCAAAACGGCCAAGCTCACGTTCTCGGCCAACGCCAACAGCGAAGATCAGGAAATTTACGATCATTATTTTGCGCATCAGGGGTTATATCGCCAGCGCGTGGGCACGGATTCGCTCGACAATAATTTCGCGGGGAACGATCATCTGCGCACGCGGACGTATCAAGGCATAGTGGCGTGGACGCAGACGCTGAATCAACGTTCATTTTTTGAGTTGAAGATCCAGCATTTCTCGCGCACGTTTATGGATCGCGTGCGCAGCCAGCCGGAAGATTATATCTTTTTGACCTACAATGCCGGTGAAGATTTCGTGGTTTCCGGCGATGATCCGCGCTTTCTTCACCAGGAAGATCGCGTGTGGCAGGGCAAGTTCGATGTGACGTATCAAGCGAACATCAATCACAATATCAAAGCCGGCCTGGATTTTAATCGCCATCGCGTGTGGCGCCAGCAGTTGTTGACCGGCGGGGATATCGTCAACTCGCGCGTGGATATGTTCAAGTTTTATCCGGTCGAAGCCGCGGCTTACCTTCAGGATAAAATGGAATTCAACGATCTCGTCATCAATGTCGGCTTGCGTGTTGACTATTTCGATCCGAAGGATAGCGTTGCCGTCGACGTGAACAATCCGCTCGGACCGCGGCGTGTGACAGAAAGCAAGATGCGCGTCAGCCCGCGTTTAGGTCTGGCCCATCCCATCACGGATCGCGCCAATCTGCATTTCTCGTATGGCCATTTTTATCAGGTGCCGGAATACAATAAGATTGTGTTCAACCACAATCGCTATGTTGACATTTTCCGTCCCACGCTCGGCAATGCCGATCTCGAGCCGCAGAAGACGGTCGCATTCGAAGTCGGCTGGGATCAGCAGATCACCGATTTTTTGGCGTTGAGCGTGACGGGTTTTTATAAAGACATTGAAAATCTCGTGGCCACCGATTTGTATTCGTTTGCGCGTCCCTCGGCGGTGACGTATTATATCAATCAAGATTTTGCGAATTCACGCGGGGTTGAAATCAACTTCCGCACGCGGCGCTATCATCATTTTGCCTCGTATTTCAGCTATACCATTTCACGCGCCGAAGGCAACAGTTCGAACCCGCTCGATACGCGCGCGGATTTGCTGGCGCGGCCGCCGCGGGTGCCGTTGAAGAAGCTGGTCATTCTCGATTGGGATCGCCCGCATGTGTTCAATTTCAATTTTGATTTTCGCTACAAAAAAGGCGAAGGCCCGCGTTTCGGCGGCGCGCAATTGCTGCAAAATTTCGGCGTGAATTTGACCGGGCGCTTCAGCAGCGGCCAGCCGTATACGCCCACCGACAGCCGCGGTCAGCGCCTCGGCGATGAGAATGTCGCGCGCATGCCCTCCAACTGGCAGTTGGATTTGCGTGTCGACAAGCTGTTCAACCTCGCTGGCAGAGAATTCGGCGTGTTCACCGAAGTCACGAATCTCACGAACCGCCGCAATGTTGTGGAAGTATTTACCGACACCGGCTTGCCGAATGAAACCACGGATCCCGGCTACACGCCGCAAGGTAAACGCGACCCTTACAACATTGGCGCGCAGCGCAATATTCGCCTTGGGTTTGAGTTGAATATGTGAACGTTTGTAGTAATGCCTTTAGGCATACTTTCGTTATCATTCTGTCAACGTCTCTAACAGGGCCTTGGCGAATGGGTGATGAAAGTTCCTGGAGAATGACTCAAATGAATAAATGTTTCGCTATAAGTTGGAGATAACCTTCGGAGGTTTTGAGGAATGAAACAGCTATCTTCAAAAATGACTATAAAAGCGACTCTCTTGCTCCTGCCATTCGTGGCAATGCTATTCGCCGTCGAAACAATTCAAGCCGGCGAGGGCAAGGCCGAGAAGATTCAACGCATCCTCAAAATGCGGCAGGGCAACAAGCTGCTGAAACCGGCGGCGTTTAAAGATCGCAAGCTCGGCCGTATGGATAACGGCCGCATGGTGGTTTATCACGACAACAACGGCTTCATTGGCGACCGTGATTACACCCGCAGCATCGAGTGGCCGGCGGGCACGCTGAATTACATGGTCTGGCAGGTCGGCATTGTCTTTGGCGCGGTGAACGCCGACGGCGATACGATTTGCAGCGAATCCTACAACGATATTTCCGACAATCAATTCAACCCGGAGCCGGGCTTTGACAATCCCGACTATGTATCGCCGATTTTTGAAACGGCGATCGTGCCGCGCAGCGATATTGTAGAGAGCTATGCGCCGCAATGGAACGGCTCGTGGCCGGCGCTGGGTGGCGGCTTCATCGATCCCACCGAGTTGCGCAATCTCGCGCGCCAAGAATCGTACTGGATCATGCGCGATGATAATGATCCGGTAGTCAGCAGCCAGCTGCCGTTGCATGTCGAAGTCGAATGCCGTTTGATTCAAATCAATTCGCGTTTGACGCGCGATTTCGTCTTCGCGTTTTATCGCGTCAAAAATATCAGCGGGGGCGATTTGCGCAATTGCCGTTTCGGCGTGCTGGTTGATCCCGACATGCCCGCGCTCGTGGGCGCCGAGTTCGAAGACGATAGCGACGGCTTCATCAAAGATCTCAATCTCGCGTATGCTTTTGATTCGGATAATTTTTATGCGAGCAAACCCGGTTTCAATATTGGCCAGTTCGGCACAAAATTTCTGCGCAGCCCGGAAGTGAACGGCCAGGAATTGGGTTTGACCGCCTGGACGACTTTCGAATACGGCGATATGCCGGCCCCCGGCGAATATCACCTCACGCCCGATGGCCCGGACGACGCCGGCCCGCAATTTCAAAGCCGCGATCATGCGCAATATCAATACATGCAACCCGGGTTGTTCATGAAACCCCGCCTCAATACCGATGTCGGCTATCTCATGAGCAGCGGCGATTTTGACTTGCGGAATGGCGAAAGCGTGGAAATGGGCGTTGCCTTCATTGCGGCGCCGAATTTTGAGACGCTGTTGCGCAACGCCGAAGCGGCGCAACGCATTTATGACAATAACTTCGTTGGGCCGACGGCGCCCAATCCGCCGGCGGTTACGGCCGTGCCCGGCAATCACAGCGCAACGCTGTATTGGGATGATGTGCCCAGCGAAAATTCCGTCGATCCCTTTACCGGCAAAGCGGATTTTGAAGGCTATCGCATTTATCGCAGCGCGGACCGCGGCCAAACCTGGGGCACGCCGACGCAACTGGAAGACATTTATCCCTTTGGTTTTGTGCCCATCGCTGATTTCGACAAATTCAACTCCGAGATCAAAGACATTAGCGGCGTTGTCGTTGCGCATAATGCTTCGCTGCCGGATGCGTCGAATGCCGTGATTCTTTCCGCGGGCCTCGCAGATGGCTCGCAAGGCGGCGACGCTGAAGTCGATCTCAGCGGGGCATTTTCGGGTGAAAATTATACCATTGAGTTTCAAACAGAAACGTCGTTCCGCGTCAACAACACCAGTTTGCCGGCGCGCGTGGCATATTTGCCGGAACTGGTGGATGCTGATGGCGAGATCGTGAATGGCGGTAAAGGGTTTTGTGTGCTGGATGAAAGCTTCGCCGTGCAACCCCCGATTGAT
>SZPB01000124.1 GCA_030263535.1 Cytophagia bacterium CHB2 | reverse complement strand
ATGTTAAGCTTTGACTTTTGACAGACAATTGCTTCGTGCCAGGCTCACGCTCGGCTTAAGTTGCGCAAGAGCTGAGCCGGCAGCATGATTATGGCTCGCAGAAATTCAAATACGCCTTCCACGACCATGCCGAGCAGGCGGAACGGCAGCAAGATCAGCCAGACAAGCGGAAATTCCGCGGGAAAACGCATCATATCCACCTGGCCCGCGGCGCGTGAAAATTTATTGATATCGTCGAACAGCCCTTGTATGTCGGTGAACAATTCTGTGATGCCCGTCTTTTCTGCGGGAAAGTGGCCGGCGAGCAGATCGATAGAGACAGGGAGATTGCGCTGGGGGACGCGAATATCATGCTCGGGAAAGATGATGCGATACAAATTGGGATGCGGGACAAATTCAACATCGCTTATTTCCGGAAAGCCGGGAATGAGATTGTGTATGCCGCCGCGTTCGCCGAAGGTGGTGGAATGCAACGACACATCAAATTCAAAACCGCCGGGCCGGTCGTGTTTTTCAAGCACCAACGGCTGGAAGCCCTGGCGGGCGAACGCTGCGGCGCAGCTCAGTCCGCCGAGTCCCGAGCCGATGATGGTGGCGTCAAATTCATTGTCACTTTTTTGCGCGCCAGCGCCTCGTGGCAAAATGCTCCAATCCAGAGCGAGAGTGGAAACGCCGGCGATCAGTGTTTTGATGAAATCGCTTCTTTTAATCTCATCGTTCAACATAAATCATCCATCCCGTTTCAAGCTTTTTGCTATCTTATTTTGTAAAAAACGTAAGGCGCGATCGTGGTCCAAATCAGCACGAGCAGCCACACGCGGCCGGCAGCAATATTGTAATCCTGCAGCAACTTGCTCCACGGATGGCCCGCTACAAAATGGCCGAAGAGAAATTCAAAGGCAATCGTCATCGCCAGCCAAATGAAACCGACGGTCCAGGCTTGTTGGGCTGAGGCCAGCGGCCAGAGACGGCTCAATGCCCAAATCACCACGCCGAGCAGGATAATGCCGGTGAGCGTGGAAAGCTGATGCGCGCGCAAATCGCCGAGGCTGTTCTTGTAAACGGCCTCGCGGAGGGCGCCGTTGATGATGGCAGCGATCATCAAAACAAACCAGACGAGAGTGTAGCGGCGTAGCATTGATTTTCTCCTTGAATCGTTGGTGTTAATCAAATCGCAGGCATAAAGCGGTTACTCATCCCGTTCATACCATTGCAGAATGCGCAGCGCGCGCAGGGTATTCCAGCGGCTGGGCTTTCCGAACTGTTCCATTTCAAAAAAATTCTGCCGGGATGTTTGCTCTGCAAAACCCACGTGCCGTCCGCGCAGCGTTTCTTTTTGATGATGGCAATGGCCTCGTCCAGACGAGAATCGCGGAGCAGATTGCAGGCCTGAAAATAATCCAACGCCCGCATGATGTCATAGCGCCAGCGCGGCGGGAACGAGAACCGCGTCATTTTCGGATCAACAACGCGCCGGTTCGATGCGACCGAAAGAGCTTGTGCACCAGCACAAACTCAACGCCGCGCTCCTGGCTTTCAGTCACAATTTAAGAAGGATGGCGCTTTTGGTATTCTCGCAAGCCTTCCCGCACGCTGATCGTCGTATGAAATGAGCTGTGCGCCGAGCCCTCATAGGATCGGCAATTCCAGCCGCCGTCCGGCATTTGTTGCAAGAGAAGATGCTTAACCATTTTTTTTAACACGCGCATCAGGAAAATCGAAATAGGCCAGAATTGCCAGCACCATGCCGGTGATGCAGGTTTCACTGTGTTGCATCGCAGCAAAAAGATTGCTGTCACCGTCATGATAGCATCCTTCGTCCAGGAGCAGCTTGCAGGCTTTGAAGGCTTGCGGATGATCCGACGGCAATCCGAACTGGCGTAGCAAGAGCATGGCGTAAGTTGTCGAAATCCACTTGGGCCTATAGAGGCCGCCGCCCCACATGCCCGATGCAGTTTGACGCGCCAAGAGCCGCGCGCCCCAGCCTTCCCAAGCAATCTTCTTGCGTTCTCGCAAGAATTTGGCCTCATCGGCGCCACACAGATCGCGCAGGGTTTGCCAGCGAATCGCCGGATCGCCTGCGAGCAGCCAGTCTGTAGTTGAGTCTCCTGCTTTCATTTCGTTGCTATGGTCAAATACAGATCAACCATCATATCCTGTTCAGGCACCGGCAAATCGTGCACTTTTTCAAGCTCATGCGTGTTGCGCCAGTGGTACGGAAATGATCAAGCCAATGGCAATCCAAACCCAAACGCCAATCTTATCAAAAACCCCCGCATAAAGAATATAGCCGATGACGAACACAAAGAATGCCCAAATCAGCGTATGGGCGAGCCGAACCAGAAAAAGCCTGCGGCCATTGTCCTGTGTTGATTCCATATGTTTTTCTCGCGAGGCATTCTTCCGTTTTAATTGCGACCGCATCGACTTGTGAGCACGCCTTGAGAGTAGCCTGTCCTTACTTCTTGCGGAACCCGCCGGAGAACCCGCCCAGCAGAACGAGGGCGATGGCGAAAACAGTTCCGCTCTGCATGGGAGTGATCGTCTTGGTAAGCAACAGCGCAGCGAGAATGACACAGACTGTCAAGAACACAAAACTTGCGGTTTTACCTTTCATGGTTTGCTCCTTTTAAGTTCTTCCAAGCGTTTCAACAATTCATTTCGAACAAATAGTGAATTAACAATAATCTGCCATTGAACACAACTCTAAGCGCGCCGTAGGGCGAGGGCGACATATCTCTGAGTTCATCACAGCTTTTCAATTCCACCGCGCAGCTTTCAGGGCCAAGTTCGTTTGCCGAAGATTCAAAGATGGTGGGTGAACATGTAGACTTTGGCCTCAACGGCGCGCCAGGCATATTCACCAGGAATGTATTCGATAAACCCTCGCTGTGGCAGCTCGTACATTTTGATGCGCATGCCTTCCGCGAAGCGCGCTTTGACCCAGTTCAATTTCCGTTGATAGCCCTCAGTTTTGGGTTTGCTCATGTAGCAAAAGAAACCCTTCGCAGCGACGTTTTCGGTGGTTACATCGATCAGTTTCGTGCGTGTTTTTGTAGGCATGGCGCAGTCTCTGTTTCGATAAAACTATGCGCGCTCGGCAGAGTTGCTCTCACCCATTTCAATGCCCATTCTCTGCATGTCTCGCAGCATTCGCCTCGGTTCGACAAAATGCGCCTGCGTCCACATGCCGGGCTTCCGGCCGGAGCCGTCCAAATACTGCAAGAGCGTTGCGACGACAGGAATAGCAGTGAAAACATAACCATCGGCATGTGACAAAATCAGATTGCGCGAGAGGGCCTTGCCATTTTTCATCCCCGAGGCTTCGACCTTCAAGCGCGTGCCAAAGGGCGGTTTGGAGAAATTTCGCAGACCCCAACCCAAAACTTTGGCGAGCGGCTTGACGCTGCGCTTGCCGAACAACTTGTACAACGGCCAGATGAACGGAAAGACGAGCCAGTCAACAAACCAGTTGAAACCGCCAACATAAAAGCCGGTTTCTTGCAGGCCGGGATACATTGCGGGCAAGCTGTTGATTTCCTCAATCGGCATCGGCACACAGTAGCTTCTGCCAAACGGTTCGCCGAAGTCCATCCCAATCGTATCGAACATGCCGA
The DNA here is from genome assembly GCA_030263535.1 of Cytophagia bacterium CHB2. Lineage (NCBI taxonomy): Bacteria > Pseudomonadati > Bacteroidota > Cytophagia > Cytophagia bacterium CHB2. The sequence continues at coordinate 12,066 of SZPB01000124.1, read as the reverse complement.
GCCACCGCACCTTTTGCCATTTGCTGTTTTTGAAAACGGCGCCGGAGAAATGATTCATGAATTCGATCAACTCCGCGCATGTCTCATCGCCCAGCGACAAATCCCGCCAGTTGATTTTGATAACGCTGCCGACACGCGCCATTTGAAGCCGGTCAAATCTTTCGGCGATATGGCGGATCATGACCGCCGGCAGTCCGGGATGAAAACCGCCGTCGGTGATGAAGCAAAGCCCGGCCGATCGAATGTCATTCTCAATAGATTTTAAGTAGCCGATTTTGGCATGGGAGAATTGAATGTCAAAGAAATCGCATTGCGAGGCCAGCGCTGCTTCTGCGATCGGCCGCGTGAACTGCGTTGTGCTCGAAGCCACAATCACCATATCCGCATCGGCAAAGACGCGTTTGAGGCTCTCCACTTCAGCCGCGTTGGCAAACGCGCCGGCAACACGCCGGCTCTGTGATTGCTCGTTCAACTCACGCGCAAGCTGCTCAGCTTTGGTTTTGTTTCTGCCCGCGAGTACCAACGCGCAATTGGTTTCCTGCAGCAGATATTTCGCAATGAGGCTGCCGGTGTTGCCATAGCCGCCGAGAATGACGATTTTTTTATCGTTCATCTTCTACACAAGATACGGAATGAACTTTTTCGTTGTCCGGGAATACGTGGCATATGCTTCGCCGAACCTCGCGAGATTCTCCTTCTCTTCCGCCGCAACGAATCTGAAGAAGCCGTGTGAGCTGGGCCAGCGCAACGAGCGCCGGGAGAAAAACGCCAGGCCTAAGGTTCCGATTATGAAAAGTAATACTTCAGTCATTTGGGGGCTCCTACTCTGCTTTGGTTGAAGCAGGCGGCGACGGCCGCCTTGGCCACAGCATGGGGGTCCTGGCTTTATATGCCAAGTAAGAGGCGCCGAAACGAATCTCCAGCTCGCGCTCCTCGAACACTCTGAGAAGATACAGCCAGGCCGGTATGACCAGAACAATCATCCATAAGATGAAAAGCAGGGATTGGAGCCAGAGTCCGACGGAAATCAAAAACGCGATTGTGCTGAGCACCATCGGGTTGCGCGTCCAAGCGTACATCCAACTCACGGTCAGACGCTTGCTGAGCGCAACGGCGAACGGCGCGCCATGGCCTCCGAAAGCAAGATTCAACACCGTGAGGGTCATCACGGCACCGGTCACAACCATCAGCACCCAGCCGATCTCGCGAGGCAATGGGATGATCCAACCCGGCCAAGCGCGTCCAACCTTGATCGCTGCGATAATGGCGGTGCCGAGCGATGGCACAATGGCATAATGAACGCCAGTCGTCACTGCTTTGGTGCGATCAGGTGTCGGCTTGGCATCGAGCAGACGACGGCCGATCCAGGTAATGGGAAACATGACGGCGACGCCACCAATGATCATGATGACGGTCACCGCCGGCTCCAGCTCGTTACGGTTCAACCAGGACCAGGCAGCGAGGATGACCGCAAACCCGAAGATGCGTGCGAGGTTCAGAACCCATGATTTCACCATGGAATTTCTCCAAAAACGATGCCGGACTGATACATGCATATCCGATTTTTTCCTCCACTTTCGATCGCCATCAAAAACGACGAACAGGCGCCACAGGAGAAATATGATCGCGGCTATTCCCCACGAACAGGTGATCGATTCCGGCTCAGGGCTTGATTCAAGTTGAATTCCGGCGGATTCGAACCAGATTTCGAATTCCCAGGATAAGCATGGCCAAACCGGCTATCACGGTGGTTGAAAGAAGGATGATATCCCGCGAATTGATGGTGTGAACCATGCTCGCTTCCAGTTTACGGAGTACCAATCCCATCATGACACTCCCAGAGATCAAAACACAGCCAATGATGGTGAACGCCGCGTATTTCCAAACTTCCATTGACGACTCTCCCCTGCTTCATGTCTGTTGAGTGAACCCATGCTCATACCTTTGCAGCTAAAATCGGTGTGGCTTTGTCCAGCCGCGCATTGAACAACACCGAGGCAACAAGCTCGACCAGAAATTCATAGATCATACCAAGTATGATCGTCAACACAAACATGCCGGCTCTGCTGTATTCCGCGCTGTCCGGCGCCATCAATCCGCTAAATAGGATTTTGCTTCCTGCGGGTGGGCTAATGCCCTCGCTGGCGAGCCAGACATTTCATTTTTTTCACAACACGGTTTGCCTCGATTCTGATTAAATTGCTGTGCGTTGCAAAATCAGCAACGAAAAATCATCATGCGCGTGTGCTTCACCGACGAACTTTTCGATTTCGGCGATGATCCTTGCGCCCATTTCGGCAGCGCGCAACCCTGCCAACGAACGCAGCAGGGCAAACAAGCGCTCTTCACCGAAAAAGTCACCGGCCTCGTTGCGCGCCTCTGTCAAACCATCGGAATAGATCAGCAGAGTCTCACCCTTCTGCAATTCAACTCTCTGCTCCACAAATGTCGCTTCAGGTGTGAGGCCCAAGGCTGTGGCGTGTTGCGCAATTTCTTCCAGCTTGAAATCGCTGAGGCGGAGCGGCGGCATGTGTCCGGCATTGAGCAAGCGCACGCTGCCGGAATCGGGCTGCAATTCCAGATACACCAGCGAAGCAAAACTGTCCGGCAAGCCATCACGCCGAAGAATCGCGTTCAACTTGGCGCCCAGCTCCGCCAGCGAGTCAAACTCCGCGGCCAGCGCACGCAGCGTGGCTTGCAGCTTCACCATCAGCAGCGCAGCTTTCAAACCTTTGCCAGCGACATCACCCAAAGCCAGGCCGTAGCGCGCATTCTGCAAATCGAGAAAATCCACAAAATCGCCGCTCACTTCATTCGCCGACTGCGCGATCATCCAGATCTCCCAGCCTGCCACCATCGGATTGCGCTTGGGCATGAGCGCGCGCTGCACCGCGCGGCCGGCAGCCAGCTCGCTTTGCGCGGTCATCTTATCCTTCAATTCGAGCATGAGCACGAAGAGCAGGAGAATGAAGCCGGCCTCGCTTGTGTCATTGGTAAACTGAAATCTGCTGTCTTCGTAACCGATGGTTCCGGATTGAATGATGAGAATACAGCTGAGTACCACCAGCACCCGCCGCACCGGCGTGAGCTTCAGAAAGAGGCTTTTGATCAGCCACCACGCCATGACGAAGAAGCGCTTGACCTTCCCCATTGCCTGCAGGCGGTTCTTGCGTTCTCGATCGAGATAGAATTCCTTGAGCTCGTTCCAATCCCGGCGCACCGTGCGGAAAAAATCACCGCGGCGGACATCCGTGAGCAAGAGTCTGCCCAGCTTGGGTTCGGCGGCGGTGTCCTGCGTTGCCATGGCAATTTTGAATCTTGATGAGAAGCTTGGCGCCGGCAAAGGCGAATATCATCGTGTGCTTGTTTCCGGTTCAACGGAATTGTTGTGATTGGCAAAGAGCCGACGCGAGAACGAAACGATCGCTTGCGACCAGCTTTCGAGCAGCGCATAAAAAGTCGGCACGATGACCAGCGTGAGAAAGGTCGCGATCGTCAAACCGAAGATAATCGCCACGCCGAGCGGGCCCCAGAAATCCGCGCTTTCTGCGCCAATGACGAAATGCAGCTCGCGCCAATTGAAATCGAAGCCAGTGGCCAACGGCAGTACGCCGAGCACGGTGGCGGCGGCGGTGAGCAACACCGGCCGCAGACGCACGCGGCCGGCTTCGACCAGCGCTTCTTCCAGTGGCATGCCTTGTTGCAGCTTCTGTTTGGCGAAATCGAGCAGCACAATGCCGTTGCGCACCACGATGCCGGCGAGCGCAATCACGCCCACGCCGGTCATGATCACGCTGAAGGGCAGGCGCGTCACCATCAAGCCGATCATCACGCCGATCAATGAAAGCAGCACGGAAAGCATGATCACAAACGGCACGCGAATGGAATTGAACTCCGACACCAGAATCAAAAACACCAGCAGCAACGTGATGACAAAGGCATCTTTGAGAAAGGCCTCGGCTTTCTTTTGTTCTTCATCCTTGCCGGTGAATTTGAGATCATAACCCGCGGGCAGCTCGAAGTTCGCGAGCCGGGCCTTCACGTCGTTGAGCACTTCAGAGGCGAGGCGGCCCTCGACTTCACCGCTAATGGTGATCACGCGCTTCATGTCCTTGCGGCGAATGTCGGTGATGGAAGACGTGCGGCGAATTTCGGCAACGGAGGTCAAGGGAAAGGAATAGCGCCTGCCTTCCATGTTCATGAAAGTGATATGAACATTTTCCAAATCTTCGACGTTGCGGCGCTGTGATTCGAGCGCGCGCACGCGAATCTTGTACTCGTCTTCGCCGACGCGATATTTGGACGCCTCGATGCCGTTGACTGCCGCGCGCACGGTGGCCGCGACTTGACGCGTGCTCGACCAGAGCCGCCCGGCTTTCTCGCGATCGACAATGACGACAACCTCCGGTTTGCCGATGTCGTAGTCGTCTTTCAAATCCACCAGATTCGGCACGGATTTGATTTTTTCTTTGATGCGACTGCTCAGCTCGGCGAGTTGGGCATAGTCCTCGCCCGAAATTTCCACACTCACCGGAGCGCCCACCGGCGGTCCCATCTCCTGTCGGTTCACGCGCACTTCAGCGCCGGCGAGGCCCGTGGTGCCGCGCCGGATTTCCTCGAGCGTGAGGAAACTGCTCTGCCGGCGCTGCAATTTTTCGTAAAAGTTGATCGCAATTTGCGCCTTGTTCGGCGTGCCCTGGCCGCCGAAATCAAACGGATCTTCCGAAGTGCCGGCGCTCGCCACCACAAACTCGATGTCTTTCCTGCCGTGAATCTGTGCCAGCCGTTCTTCGAGAGATTCCGCGATGCCGTTGGTCACGTCCAGCGAAGTGCCGGAAGGACTTTCCACCACGACGCGCACGAGAGAAGGCTCGACGTTCGGAAAAAACTCAACGCCGGTGTTGAACACACCGAACAGCAGGAAGACCAAAATCAGAAAAACCACAGAAGCCCCAATCGTAAGTCCCTTGCGTCGCAGCGTCCAATGCAAAGCCTTCACGTACTGCTGCTGCATGTAAGGGAAAAATTTTTCATCCACTTTGTGATAGAGAATCGTGAACGGGTTGTACTTTTTGTACCAATGCGGATGCTCGAGATTTTCACGCGCCTTGCGAATTTCCTTCTTGTAGTCGATCCACTGCGCGCCCTGCACCGGGCTGATGATGAAGGCCACCAGCAGCGAGGCGCCGAGCGTGACGATGAGTGTGATCGGCAAATACCACATGAAGTCGCCCACCACGCCGGGCCAGAACAGCAACGGAATGAAGCCCGACACGGTGGTCACCGTTGAGGTGATCACCGGCAGCGCCACTTCCGAGGTTGCGGCTTGCGCGGCTTCCACCGGACTTTGATGGTATTCCTGTTGATGGCGATAGATATTCTCGATCACCACGATCGCATCATCGACGAGAATGCCCAACACCAGCACCAGGGTGAACAGCACCACGAAATTGAGCGTGATGTTGAACGCCGCCAGCACGGTAAAGCCGATCAACATCGAAAACGGAATGGCGGTGGAGATCAGCAGGGAGTTCTTGAAGCCGAAAAACATGAAGAGGGTGATGACCACGAGAAACATGCCGGTAAAGATGCTGTTTTCCAGCTCGCGCACCAGGGTTCTGATGTTGCGGGATTGATCGTTGGAAACCTCGAGCTTGACGCCCGCCGGCAGATGCGCCTGCTCCGCCGCGAGAATGTCCTTCACTTGATCGGCAATGCGGATGAGATTTTCGCCGGCGCGCTTGCGCACGCCCAGCGTCACCACCTCGGTGCCGTTGAGGCGCGAATAGGTGAGACGATCTTCAAAGGAATAATCCACGGTGGCGACATCGCGCAGGTAGATGGCCTTGCCCTGGCGCACCTTGACGACGATGTCTTCCAGCGGCCGCACGTCCTTGAATTCGCCGGGCACGCGCACGGTGAAGTTCTTTTCTTTGGTGTCGATTGAGCCGCCGGGCAGAGAAATGTTTTCCGCGCGCACGGCATTGGCGACGTCGTCGAAACTGATTTCATACGCGGCGAGACGATAGATGTCGCAGTTGACCTGCACTTCCGGTTCCAGACCGCCGTTGATATCCGCGCGCAACACGCCGGGAATAGCTTCGATCTTGTCCTGCAAATCCTCGGCAATTTTCTTGAGCCGCACCAAACCCAGGCCGCCGCCGACGTTCACATACATGATCGGAAATTCACTGATGTTGATTTCCGAAACAATCGGATCGAGAATGTCATCGGGCAGCTCGGGCCGGGTGGAATTGACTTCATCGCGCACGCGGCGCAACGCATCGTCGATATCAATGCCGGTATTGAATTCAACGCGGATGGTGGAGAGCCCTTCTTTCGAAGCCGAGGTGATCTCTTTGACGTCTTTGAGCGATTTGAGATTGCGTTCCAGCGGCTGCGTGACCAGTCCTTCCACATCCGTCGGTGAAACGCCGATGTACGGCACCGAAACGATTACCAACGGAATGGTGATGTCCGGCGCCGCTTCACGCGGTAATGAAGTATAAGAATTCCAGCCGAGCAGGATGATGATCGCCATCAACACATAAACCGCGACGCGGTTCTTGACGGCGGTATTGGATAACCACATAGAAGTCTCACTTTATTCAACTTGAATCTGCACGTTGGTTCTTGCCATTTCTGCCCGCGATTGATAACGCAGGCGAAGAGGTGCAAGTCTCCTGACGACGACAATCCGACGGGTGGGAGGCGTAATCAGGTGAGCGTGTTTGCGTTCTGTTTATTCACTCAGAATCACCGGGCTGCCATTCACCAGTCGTTGAAAGCCCGAAACAATCACGCGCTCGCCAGGCGAGAGACCGGAAACGATCTCAACCAGGTTACCCTGGCGGCCGCCCAGCTTCACGCGACGTTCCTGCGCCGTGCCGCCGTTCTCCACATAGACAATGAGCTTGTCGCGATCCACTTGCAGCACGGTATTCTCGCTGAGTAACAGCGCATTGTCTTTCGATGCGAGAATGACACGCACTTTGGCCACCATCTCGGGTTTGAGCTTGCCGGCGCGATTGTCGAGATAGATTTCAACCGGCAGCGCGCGGTTGGTGGGTGACACGGTTTTGCCAACAAAAGAAATCTTTCCAGTGAGGGTGTCGCCGGGCACGGCATCGAGCGTCACGGTGACGGGCGTGCCGGGCGTGACGCTGCCGGCGTGCATCTCCGGAAGCTCGGCCAGAATTTTGACCACGTTGGTGTTGACGATATGCGCCATAGGCGCCGCTGGCGGCGCGAACTCGCCTTCATCCACCAGGCGATCATCCAGCACGCCGTTGATGGGGCTGCGGATTTGCGTGCGCTCCCAACGCGCTTTCATCAACTCGGCCTGCGCTTTCGCAGCATCGCGGTTGTATTCCGCGCTTTTGTATTGGATTTCACTGATCGATTGTTCGGTGAAGATCTTTTCCTGCTTTTCATAATTCAACTCTGCCAGCTTGTACTGCGCGTCTGCCGCGGCATAGCTGGCGCGCAAAACTTCGTCCTTGAGCACCGCAATGAGTTCACCCTTTTTGACGAACTCGCCCTTCTGCGCCCGCCATTCTTGTATCACACCGCCTTCTTCAGGACTGAGATATACGTCTTCAAACGCCTTGACGACGCCGGCCACTTGCAGAGTGGCGTCAAAGTGCACGGGTGTAAGCTCTTGCACGCGCACGGGCGCCGGTTGCATCTCGTTGTGCCCATTGCTGGCGTTGGCCAGCTCTGCGCCGCTGTTACGGCAGGCAGAGAGCTGAAAAAAAAGCAGCAGGAGCAGGCTGCTCAAGGGCAAAAGTATTTTTTTCATAAGGATCATCTCAGCATCATGTATTCTGTTTTGCCTCCGGACCATGCGGAAGTTAAAGCAGCAACGCATCTTGTCCATCGGCGTAGTATCGTGAAGGCAATATTATTTTTCACAAATCCCTGGAGCAGGAGGCTTGCTTCAAGCAGAAGTCAAAGTCAAATCAAAATAGCCGTTGGATAATCTGCAAGAATAGGCGCGCGGGCAATCGTCGATCGTTGGCGCTTGTCGAGGGCAGGCAAGTGAAAAGAGCAACGAACGGCAAAAAACAAATGCAGCAACAACAAAACAACCACAGCAACTTCTCAAATACGCCGGCAGGAGCGTTTTTTCAGCCACGTTTCGCCGCTTCAGTTCGGCAGTTTGCCGAGCGCCTTCCATACCCAACGATGAAACCGATGAAACGAAACAACCGGCTGGGCAAACATCAAAATACATTCACCCGGCACCACACGGATGCCGTGTTCTTCGCAAAAACGGATCGCCGCCTGTGATTCCGCGCCTTGTTGCATCCAGACGCGGCGAATGCCCGCGGCTGCCGCCTCACGCACGACTTTATCCGTTTCCTCCGGAGGCACAACGATTAACACGCCTTCAACCGGCTCCGGCAACGCGCTTAAGCTCGGAAAACAAGGTTCTCCCTCGATTTGATCTGCATGCGGATGAACGGGGAACACGCGATAGCCTTTCGCCTTAAGCGCCTGCAGCGCCATGTTCCCAAATTTTTTACCGCGCCGCGAGACGCCGACGAGGGCCAGTGTCCGTTGCGCGACGAAATCTTCAACAGCAGTTTTTGTTGCCATGCGGCACGTTTTGAATTTTGAGGCTCACCTGCACGAACGATTCAACACGGCTTGAGAGTGGCTTGATGCCAGATGCTCACGTCTCTGAGGCGTTCTTTTTCTCGCGGCCGAATTCCTTCATACGCTCGCCGAATTCGCGCAGGCGTTGCTCGACGCGATGATTGACTGTGCACTCGGGAAACTTGCCCTCTGCCCCGCGCACTCCGGCCGGTACACCGGTGAGAATTTCGATCCCTTCTGCGATCGAACGGACCGCCCAAATTGAGAATTTCTTCGCAGCAACGGCAGCCACCACGTCTTCACGCAGCATTAAATTCGAAACATTGCTCTGCGGAATCATCACGCCTTGTTCGCCGGTCAGGCCTTTTGCTTTGCACACATCGAAAAAGCCTTCGATTTTCTGATTCACGCCGCCAATAGCCTGCACTTCGCCGCGTTGATTCACGGAACCGGTGACCGCGATGCCCTGTTTGATGGGAATACCCGATAGCGCGGAAAGCAAGGCATACAATTCGGTCGAAGAAGCGCTATCGCCCTCAACGCCTTCATAACTTTGCTCGAAGACGATACGCGCGGAAAGCGTCAACGGCTTGTCCTGTGCAAACTGTTGTGTGAGAAAGCCGCTCAAAATCAATACGCCCTTGCTATGAATCGGCCCGCCCAATTCGACCTCGCGCTCGATGTCGAGCACACCGTCGCGCCCCGGGCCCACGCTGGCGGTAATGCGGCTCGGCTTGCCGAAGAAATAATCGCCCAGGCTGATCACCGAAAGCCCGTTCACTTGTCCAACCGTTTGGCCGGCGGTATCGATCAACAACGTGTCACGCTCGATCATTTCCTGCAAACGTTCTTCAATAAGATTGGAGCGGTAAATTTTGGCGTCGAGCGCCTTCTGCACATGAACCGCGCTAATGCGCGTGGCGCCTGCTTGCAACGCCCAAAAATTGGCTTCGCGGATGATGTCCGCCAACGCGCCAAAATGCGCAGACAGCTTTTCTTGATCCTCCGCCAAACGCGCGCTGTACTCCAACACTTTCGCCTTGGCCGTATTGTCGAGATGCTGCAATTTTTCCTTATCACAGAATGCCGGCAGGAAGGCAAGAATGTCGTGAATATTTTCTTCGCTGCTCGCCATGCGTGTATCAAAGTCCGCCTTCACTTTGAAAAGTTCGGGGAATTCTTCGTCATACGCATGCAAAAGATAGTAGAGCAGCGGCCGACCGACCAACACGACTTTGATATTGATGGGAACCGGCCGGGGACGAAGACTTTTCGTGGCCATGTACCCCAGGCGCTCGCCGATCTCCTCGATTTCGACTTCGCCGCTGCGCAAAGCGCGCTTCACGCCCTCCCAACTGAGCAGATTGCGCAAGACATCTTCCATCGGCATCACCAGATAACCGCCGTTAGCGCGATGAAATGAGCCAGGTTTGATCATGGTGAAATCCGTGTAGAGCGCGCCAAACTGAACTTCCTTTTCGACGCGGCCAAAAAGATTATTGTAGCTCGGATTGAACTCAACCACCACCGGCGCGCCCTTTTGCTCGCTGTTATCCACCAGCACATTGACTTGATATCTTCTGAAAGGCAGTTCGCGCAACCAGGGCGTCGCCACCGCGCCGCCTTCCGGAGAAGGGTTGGGAGAAGCGCCGGACTTGAAGGTTTCGATATTCTCCAGAATATCTTTTTGCACCGCGCGCAGATGTGAGATGACTACCGGCAAGTCCTGATACTTTTCATGCAATTCTTCCAAAAGTCCGCCAACAATGTAAAGTGCGACTTGTTGATCGAGTGCCTGCAATTTTTCCTGTGCGGCGCGCTCCAAATCACGAATCTGTTTCATCGTGGCTTTGAGCGCATCTTTCAACGTTTCATGGCGCCGCTGAAAATCCTCGCGGGTTTGCGCCGGTAAGGCTTGATAATCCGTGTCGCTCAACGGCTGGCCATTCATCATGGGAATCGTCGCCAAGCCGAACGGTGTGGCTTGCAGCATGAACCCGGCTTCGGCCGCTTGTGCATTGAGCTTTTCCAGCGCCTGCGCGCGTTGCTGATCCAGCGATTTGACCGTGGCATCGCGGCGATTGCTATACTCTTCGCTCTCAAACGCTTTGGGAATCTCGCGCCGCACATGCGCGATCACATTCTTCATGTCCTGCTGCAGTGCGCGCCCCCGGCCCGGCGGAAGCTGGCACATTTTGGGCTGATAGGAATCCTCAAAATCGTTGAGATAACACCAATCCGGCGGCGTGTCTTTCCGGCTAGCCAACTCTTCGAGAAAGGATTGCACCGCCGTCATCTTGCCGATCCCGGGAGGCCCGGCAACATAGATGTTGAAACCGCTGTTGCGGATTTCCAATCCGAATTGCAAGGCCGATACCGCGCGCTTTTGCCCGATGATGCTTTCGCGCGCCTTGCGTTGGGCGCCTTTCACGGAGTTTAATGTCTTGGGATCAAACGTGCGGCGCAGTTGTTCTGGAGAAAGTTTTGACATGATTACATTGCTTCGCGGATCATTACCAACATCATCTTGAATCTCTTGATTGCCCGCAGTGCGTGCGGTTGCTGCGCGGGCATGATCACCATCTCGCCTGCTTGCACGCGCAGTTTCTCACCAGCAATGGTCACTTCTGCTTCACCTTCGAGAAGCTGAACCAGGGCGTCATAGGGCGCGGTGTGTTCGCTCAAACCCTGGCTCTCGTCAAAAGCGAACAACGTCACGGTTCCGGCTTTGCCGGACATCACGGCCCGGCTCACGACGGCACCCTCTTGATAATCGACGAGCTTACTCACGGTGGCAACGTTGGCAATCCGTTTTTCCATGTTCATCCTTCGGTTCCGGCAAAGAGATCTGACATGTTCAGTGAAGGCGCGTGAGTGCGGGAGGCAAGACCCACATAGGTGCGCGCCAGGTTGTCCTTGCCAGCGCCCAAAACCGTGCTAACCAAGCCCAACGCCTCCGCCAAGTGCGGCGGCGGTATCTCTTTCATCAGGCGCATCCACAAGGCTTCTTCGAGAACGTTGAACGCGGTTTGCACCTCGCTGAGATCGAATCCCGCAGCAAAGCGTTCGTGGGCAATGATTTTTGCCTGCGCGCGCATGGGCGTGAGATTGCGCTCACGAATGCAGCGCGTCACCAAATCATAAAGCGCCTGCAATCGCTGTTGCGTTTGCTCATCGCCGATTTTCTCGTAGTTCTTCAAATGCGCACGCGCCATCGCGTAACGGGCTTCCGCCAGAATTTCACTCGCGTGGTTCTGCAAATACTGCGACATCGTTAAATGCATGTCTGTCATAAAATGTCGTCCAAAACACAGCATTATCCCAAAAACGTCTCGGCGAATTTCGACCAGGTGCGCTCATCCATTTCTTCGAGCTGGCCTTCGACGAGCTGCGCGATTTCAGTAATGGTCGAGGGATGGCCATTGCCGTTTTGCGGGGCGAGCAACTCGCGCATGCGTTTGATTT